>NZ_JBIEKH010000022.1:0-62154 GCF_043496985.1 Halomonas sp. B23F22_20 | reverse complement strand
TTGAAGATGTCCATGACCACGGCGGCCTTGCGCTTGGCGGTCCATCGCTTGATCGGGTTGTCGTCGCTCATCCTGTCCTCCTGATGGCTGCACTATAGCCTGTGCAGCTATGGAGGGGGTCACTTCAGGACACCACGCCGACCAGCCCGACCCACCACGCACCAAACGACAAGCCCCCGAGCCGGCGGACCGACTCGGGGGCTTAGTCATGCGGGGCAAACGCCGGCGGCTTACTCGATGCCCGCCAGGGCGGCACGGTGGGCGTGCAGCTTCTTGTAGCTCTCGATCAGGCGCTGATGACGCTCCAGGCCCACGAGCCGCATGCCGACCGGCTCCAGCCCCGGGAAGCGGACCATGCCGTTCACCGCGCCGACCACGGCCTCCATGGCCTCCTCGCCGAACATGCGCGTGAAGTTGTAGAGGAAGTCCTCGAGTTCCAGCTCGTCGTCCAGGGCGATCTCCAGCACCGCATTCACGGCCTGGTAGAAGAGCCCGCGCTCGACGGTGTTGTCGTTGAACTGCAGGAACATCTGCACCCGGTCCAGGGCATCCTCGTGCTGGCCCAGCGCCAGGTTGATCAGCAGCTTGAGCTCGAGGATGGTCAGCTGGCCCCAGACGGTGTTCTCGTCGAACTCGATGCCGATCAGGGTGATGATGTCCTCGTGGTCATCGATCTGGGTCTCCTCCAGGCGCTCCAGCAGCTCGCCCAGTTGCTCATCGTTGAGCTCGTGGAGGTGCAGGATGTCCTCGCGGAACAGCAGCGCCTTGTTGGTGTTGTCCCACACCAGGTCCTCCACCGGATAGACCTCGGAGTAGCCCGGCACCAGGATGCGGCACACCGGCGCGCCCAGCTCCTCGAACACCGCCTGGTAGGCCTCCAGGCCCAGCTCCTCGATGATGCCGAACAGGGTCGCGGCTTCTTCCGCGTTCGTGCCGGAGAAGTCCCACTCGACGAACTCGACGTCGGCCTTGGAACTGAAGAAGCGCCAGGACACCAGGCCCGAGGAGTCGATGAAGTGCTCGACGAAGTTGTTGGGCTCGGCCACCGCCAGGGAGTTGAAGGTTGGCGGCAGGAAGTCGTTCAGGCCCTCGAAGCTGCGGCCCTGCATCAGCTCGGTGAGGCTGCGCTCCATGGCTACCTCGAAGCTCGGGTGGGCGCCGAAGGAGGCGAACACGCCACCGGTCTTGGGATTCATCAGGGTGACGCACATCACCGGGAACTGGCCGCCCAGCGAGGCGTCCTTGACCAGGATCGGAAAGCCCTGGGCCTCCAGCGCCTCGACGCCCTCGAGGATGTCCGGGTACTTCTCGAGCACCTCCCTCGGCACGTCGGGCAGGGTGATCTCCTCCTCGATGATCTGGCGCTTCACCGCGCGCTCGAAGATCTCCGACAGGCACTGCACCTGCGCCTCGGGCAGCGTATTGCCGGCGCTCATGCCGTTGCTGAGGAACAGGTTCTCGATCAGGTTGGAGGGGAAGTAGACCGTCTCGCCGTCCGACTGGCGCACGTAGGGGATCGAGACGATGCCCCGCTCCACCTTGCCGGAGTTGGTGTCGATCAGGTTGGAGCCGCGAAGCTCGCCGTCCGGATCGTAGATCGCCCGGCAGTGGTCGTCGAGGATGCCGTCGGGCAGCTCGTCGTTGGGGCCAGGCTGGAACCACTCCTCGTTCGGGTAGTGGACGAAGCGGCCGTTCGCGATCTCCTCGCCGAAGAACTGGTCGTTGTAGAAGAAGTTGCAGCTCAGCCGCTCGATGAACTCGCCCAGCGCCGAGGCCAGCGCGCTCTCCTTGGTGGCGCCCTTGCCGTTGGTGAAGCACATGTTGGAGTAGGCATCGCGAATGTGCAGCGACCACACGTGGGGCACGATGTTGCGCCAGGAGGCGATCTCGACCTTCATGCCGAGGTCCTCGAAGATCGCCGTCATGTTGGCGATGGTCTGCTCCAGCGGCAGGTCCTTGCCCTCGATCCAGGTGCTCGCGCCCTCCTCCGGCTTGGCCATCAGCAGAGCCTGGGCGTCCTCGTCCAGGTTCTCGACCGTCTCGATCTGGAACTCGGGGCCGGTCTGCACCACCTTCTTGACCGTGCAGCGCTCGATGGAGCGCAGGATGCCCTGGCGGTCCTTGTCGGAGAGGTCCTCCGGCAATTCGACCTGGATCTTGAAGATCTGCTTGTAGCGGTTCTCCGGATCGACGATGTTGTTCTGCGACAGGCGGATATTCTCGGTGGGAATGTCCCGCGCGTTGCAGTAGACCTTGACGAAATAGGCCGCGCACATGGCCGACGACGCCAGGAAGTAGTCGAAGGGCCCGGGGGCCGAGCCGTCGCCCTTGTAGCGGATCGGCTGGTCGGAGATGACCGTGAAGTCGTCGAACTTGGCCTCCAGCCGGAGGTTGTCGAGATAGTTGACCTTGATTTCCATTGACAAAGCACCGGATTCGTGGATTCGGGCGGCCGTAGCGCGTAGCCGGCCATTATCCAGCTTTTGGGGGGCTTCGTCTTGGGCGGGTGGTCAAAAAATCGCCAGTGCGGGCGCGGCTATCCGCTAAGGTCTACCTCATGCACGCTAGCGATGCCTTGCGCGGTGTCCAGCATCAGCACGCCCTCCGACTCCGTCCCCATCTGGGCAAGCAGCTCTCCCTCGCTATTCCAGGCCGCCGATCGCCCCGTGCTGATGAAGTCACCACTCGGGCCCACGGCGTCAGCCAACAGCACGTGCATGCCGTGGCGTCGGGCGATGGATGCATAATGCTGCATGGCCCTGGGCAGGTTACTGGCCGACTCGGCCACGCTGGCGAGATAAAACCGAGCGCCCATCGCGGCGGCCGCGTTGGCGTGATCCGCCTGGAGCGATTCATAGCAAATGGCGGGAGCCAGCGTACCGCCGGGGCCATCGAGCAACAGTTGGCGCTCCCCTGCCGTGAAGTAGGCAAGCTCACTGGCATGCAGCCACTGCTTGGCATAGGTGCGAGACGGCTCGTGAGGAGAAAACCACACCATCCCGATCTGCACGCCAGCGTCGACGATCAAGGGCATGCCTACGCCAATGCGCAGGCCGTGCGCATCGCTAAGCTCCTGAAGAGCGTCCAGGCACCAGTGTTCCGCCTCGCTGACGAGGATGCTCGACAGGCGTGGCTGATACCCCGTGAGGGATAGCTCCGGGAAATACACCAGGTCGGCTCCTTGGGCCGCTGCCAGCCTGATGAGGGCGAGATGTTTTTCCGTATTCTTCGCCAGATCACCGGGCTCGGGACGCAACTGCGCGGCACATATCCTCATACGTTACCTGTAGCTAAATTCGATCATGTGGAAATCCGCCCCGGTGGTGTCCGGACCGTTCACGCCGGCATCGGAATAGTGAAGAAACCGATAGCCGACGCCCAAGCGGCGATAGAGTGGCACCGTAACCCCCAAGGTCAGCGCGAACTGGAAGGGCCCGCCGAAATCCTGCTCCCCGAAGCGATGCCGGCTGAACAGCGCGCCGCCTGCCCCCAGGTCCAGCAGGAAGCGCCTGTCCTCGCTGCCCAACGTCAGCTCAGGGATGGCCGACACCACCAGCGCGTTTTCCCCCGCCCCGCGCAGCAAACCGCCACTCGCGATCACTCGTGTGCCCACGCCCCAGCCCGACGCGGCGTAGCGCTCCCATGGCAGGCCGACGTTGGCCGACAGGTCGTACTCCTTGAAGTCCTCCGGCGCTTCTTCCCCTAGCAGGGTCTTCTCCGAGACACGGGCACGCAGGCTGAGGCTCTGCAGCTCCCAGTCGTCGGCAACGCTCGGGCCGGGCGCGAGCAGGCAGGCCAAGACACTCGGCACCAGCCCGAAGGACACAGCATGACGAGGGAACCCGATCACAGGCATCGTCCACTCACCTAAAAACCTCGGTCATCCTCAGGTTAGCGCAAGCGTCTGGATGGGAGGTTGAGCAAGGATTTGTGGAAAGCGTCGGTGGTACCGATCATCGGCGCGGTAACGCCTGAGCTCAGGTGCGTTTGAGGCGACGCCCGCTTTTGCGGTAGCAAAAGTGGGTGGAGGGTCAAACGTCACCTGCAGCGATTTGTTGGGTATCAATCGTACGACTGGGCACCATCTTTTAAGAGGTCTATGGATGAGCGCATGAACCATTCGGACTCTCCCCAGCCACCCAAGTTGCTCTTGAAAGCCTTAGCCTTGTATCCGTTATCGAGCAGCCACTGTGCAAAGTTTTGTCCCCTTGAGGTGAGAACGACATGAAAATTCAGTTTCTGTGAAATGATGTCCGCTTCCAGCAGCTTCTCGCACAGGTCATCGACGGAGAAGCGGCCGTCGCCAATGTGGCGGTTTGGCGCATCGATGGAATACCAATGCTTTCCTAGGCTCCGCGCCATGCCGGTTTCGCGTATTAAATACTTATCAGGCTCTGCGAGTTGGATAATAAAATTGTCTGCAACCGCCCCCAACAAGTCAGCGATAATTCGAAACTGGGTATGTTCATCGATCAGTCCTACTTGACCGATCTTTGTCCTCACCCCGAGCTCTAGCGCTTTCTGCTCAATCTGGGTTGATACGGCACCCAACGACGCTTCACGATTTCCATCAGAATGTGGTTGAAATGATGCCGGTGTGACACCGGCGAGATCTGTTGGCAGTTTGATATTCGAAGTTCGATCAAATACGAAAAAGCTACGCTCTCTTCCTAAGGTGCCAATGCACATGCCGAGTTCAAGCAGTACGTTGTCACGTGGGGCACCCTGCTCTGTTCCTCTCGATACGATCAAATCGTCTGGCGAAACTACCAGAGCGGCGAAATCAACTTGTTCGAGCTTCGTCACCAAGTCTTCTAATGTTCCACCGCTCAGGCCAAACACGCCTTGGGACCAAATAGTCACCTCAAGCGCATGATCGAGGTTGACTTGTAGGGCTTTTGCGTAGGGCAGTCCCTCAACTGAGGAGCCGACGAAAAGTGACGGACGGTCAGAATTGCTCATATTGATACCCAACGCCGAAGCACAGCGGCGCCCTTGAAATGAAGGCGCAGCCGCAATGAAAAGGGCGTCCGGCGGCCATCGGCTGCGAACTGCTGCGCCTTGTTAGCACTGGACAATGGCCGCTGGCCTGTTGTACCTGGCGGCTTCACATAGCGCCTCTCGTAAAGTTTCTATGAGATCACGACCTGTAGAAGTTACAAAATAATTGGCCAGTGATGTGATGTCCGGTGAAATGCTAGAACCCCACGGCGGCTGCTTTGAAGGATCTTCGATGTCCCAAACTACATGCTCCGGGGAGAATGCTGCCAACTCCTCTTTAACCTCCTCTAACTCGGCTAGAGCTTTCGCAGCGAGCGCCGCTTCAAGCCCACCTTGGTACAAGTTATTGAGGAGAACAGGGAAGCGACTCCCCCACCCCTTCTCGAGGTTAGAACTCACAGTGCTGAAAAAGGCATGAAAAAAGTCCGGGGTGCCAATTTCATCTGTAATGCTCCCAACCTTAATGCCCACAGCCATGCTTGATCCTTTTTAGTGCTAACGCCGTGCATGAGGGGCGTTTTTGGAGCGCAGCGCGTAGCGCGTAGCGGAAAAAACGTCCCACTCCATGCACTTGTTGGGTGTCACGTACCCAAGAGAGCGTGAATCTCCGAGAACCAACTCTCACGGTGAATTACTCGTTCCTTATGAAGTTTCCCATCAAGGAGTTCGGCTTTTGTCATGATTGAAAGCTGCTCCCAATCTCGATCAAGAATATACGTTGCATTATTTACCTTCGTACTCTCCAGAATAAAGATCGACTTAGACGGGAAACCGAAGATTACGTACCCTCCGAATCCGCCTCTTCCTACAGCCACGAATTCGGGATCGTGAGCGGCGATAGTCTCATGACGCTTATCAATTACCACTCGATTGCCTTCTGGCTGCTTATTCACGATTGGCTGAAGTCGCTTCTGGAGCTTTTTCCAAGGTAATTTCCCGGGGGGCAGAACTTCCCAGTTCAATCGAATCAGCTTCGCTGGCGCGATTGGCGATAGGTCAGATCTCAGTACCTCACACTCGCCGAAAAGCTCAAGGAAAAGATTGACGACGTGGACTAGAGCCGATTCAGACTTGGGCGTAAAACGTATCTGCGGTGAAACGACTACCTTCTGTCCCGTTGGCGATTCGGCGATTGTCAATTCCACTGCGGGCGGTGGGATTGGAGTCCGCGGGTAGCGCTTGTACGGAATATCTACAATTTTCGACTTTTCAACTGTCTCGTGACGCCCGCGAAATTCCTGCCAGGTCCATTCGCCTTGGCGATAAGCTGTTTCCATTGGCTGATCGCGATGGACCTCAAAATCTCCTTCAGCATTGAAGGTACTAACTGTTCCACTTGGCGCTGGAAGTACCCGCTCCCCAACCGCAAGCGAGGACGAAAATCCGATTTCTTGCAACTTGTCTTTAAATCGCTGCACATCCGTAATTGCCACACATATCGCCTCGCCTCTCCTTACGCCACGAATGTTGCTCGCTGCGGATCGGATTCGCTTCTTCTTTATGATCATGTTTTGGCTCCCTGTGACACCCAACGCCCGCAACACCGGACAATTTGGAGCGCAGCGGAAAATTGTTCCGCGTGCTTGCGTTTGTTAACCATTCTGCTCATCAGCTTCTTCAAAAAGCTCTCTTGCTTTTTCTGTTACCAAATCAACCCCAGCATCTATTATCGGTGAAATGAAATCAGATGCCTTTTCCATGAGTGCCTCTCCAGTATCTGATGCGACCTTGCCAGCCACTTTCTTGAAAGTAGCTTTAATCACACCTTTGAATGAAGTATCTGGAGCGCCAGCGGCAACAAGCGCGCCCTTAACGTCATCCCTTTCTTGCTCAGTAAGATATGACTCTATTAAAGCTGCAACAGCATCAAGGCCAAGTTTTACTATGCTAGGCGAGAACGAACCATCAGAAACGTAACCTAACTTCTGGACCTTCGACCTCAGGTGATCCGATACAAGTGGATTTTCAACTTCTAGAACATACAAGTCCCCGTTCTTCTGGATTAGCGGCTTTTTCAAAAGGGCTTTCACCTTTCCGTCCAACTCTTCTTCGGAAGATCGGCGTAGCTCCCTGTCATAAATTAGGCCGCGAGCCTTTGAGCGAGTAACTTTAAGTTTTGACACAAGCTCATATAATTCTGGCTCTTCATCTATCGCGTTCAACTTTTCTAGGACGTTAAGGACGATCAGTTCAACTTCATTTTTAGGCAAAGCTCCGAAAGCAGGTGTCATGTAGCTCTGAAGAAAATATGTCAGCGCTGACTTAGTCTCTTCATCGGAAGAATCATTGACTATTTGCTCTATATTCACTCTATGGCTTCCCGATTTATAATATGGTTAACGCCCACAACAGGGGCCAAACGGAGTGGAGCCAATTTGCGGTAACGTGAGCGTAGCGAACCGCAAATTGGCGGAGCGTAGTTTGGTCCCTTGCTTGTGATTGTTAGCTTTTTGTGGCATAGAACTGCTCAACGTACTCGACAAACTCTTTTAAATTTAGATCAAGCACTCCGTAATCTCTTTCGTCTGATTTATCGTGCCACAGTCTAGACAACTGTCTAATTGAATTGGTCAAGCTTAGCCAAATCATCGCGTGTTCGTGTGAAATCTGGAATGCCACAGGAACCAGCTGTTCGAAAGTCGGCAGTATTTCATCTGCTGACTGTAATATAACAATAGCTCTTGGTTCACCAAGCGATTTGAAGTTAGCCTGTTTTAAGAATTGATCTATCACTTTTATATGCTCATCAATAGGCTTGCAATGAATCACATGCTTGCTCCAGTGAAAAATCCCGGAACTGAATGCTTCAAAAACAAACGATATTGGCTGGCCTAACTTTGCTTTCAACTCTCGATTGCGCCTATTCTCAGGAATGAACACAACGAGAATATAGAACAACAGGCTTACTATGTAGCCAATACAGATATTGAATATAATCGTATTGCCATTAGCAAACTGCTTGAATATAGGCCGCGAAGATTCGATTAAAAGCGGCTCTTCTGAGGATTTAAACAGCAAAAACAGTGCTACCGGCAACAATATCCATACCAATATTTTTTCATCAAATTTCAAACGAAACTCCGATTAAAATAAGCTAACGCCCGGCGCAGCGGGCAAATTGGAGCGAGGAACGAGCGGAAATTTGGTCCGACTGCCGCCGCTTGTTAGGCGCTAGACAAAGTTTTGGTATCGAGCCCTTTTCCATGGATAGCTTCCCGTTTGTTGCTTAACATGATCACGAACAACGTTTGATGTGCGAACCGATAACCGAATAACAAACTCTATGTGCTGCTCTACGTACTGCTTGGTGATGGAAGAATCTAGTTCGCCACGATGTGCAATAGCCCCTCTTGTTGACACGAACTTCTTTAGCTTATCTGCCGCTTTAACTTTTGACATACCTTGCCAATACCAGTTGGCGCAGACATCGTCTATATCAAGAAGTTTCTTAAAAAGCTCTTTAACATTGTGGGGCTTTGGAGTGTTGAATGGGCTTATATTTTCTGAAATAACTCTGTCTCTGAATCCCAATATGGCGTCTTTCCATCCGTCAGCAGCCAGATCCCAAACTTTGAGTTCGTTTTTATGATCTTTCAATTGACTAGCAACGCCCTTGCGTATGACCTTAGGCACAGATTGATGATCCCGAGATTTTGTAAGAATATGATCAATAGCTTTCTCCGCAAGCGTTTCAACAAAAGCCTCCCAATTCGCACAAGTCATAACCACCGCACTTTTATTGAGCACTTCAGAGCCATATCGGCGGCCAGCAGCGGTTCCGCCTATGTCCGTGTGAATTTCAAGAAGGCGGTCTACATCTTTCATGTTCGCCTGGAGACTTCTTATTGGAGATATTTCGCTCATTTTTATCGCCTAACGCCGCCCGCAACGGCGAGCGTAGCGAGTCCGGCAGCCGAAGGCTGCATATTGCCGGGCCTTGTTAGGCTTTTGCAACATGGCGAGGACGCGCTCCTTCGACTCTAGAAAGTTTGCCCTCCCTCATTAAGAGCCCTATAACGCTATAAGATAGGTAATCCTTCTGCTTTCCACGATAGTCACTACGTAGCCCCAACAAACTTGCCGCGTCAGAGTTGAGGATGCCATCAGGATTAGCTACGGCCAGCTCAAGTATCGAGGCCTTTAGCAGCTCTAGGCCAAGCTGCGCTCTCTCAACCGAGCCTTGTGGCACTACGATTCCATCACGTTGCTTACCACCAAGGCCGGACGGAACTACCGAGTTAGTGAGAATTCCGCCCATTTCCTCTGTCCCGAAGGCCGCTATAAGTTCTGATTCAATTTTTAACGCTTGCGCCTCTGTAAGATCATCCACCAAAACATCAACGATCGGAGTAAAGCCTGATTCTTGGATTTCCTTGATTCGGGAATATTTTTTTGTGCTGTCCGGCTTAACTAAATGATCAAAGGCTCGACTCCCCGTTCCTTTGCCAATATAAAATGGCTTCGCAGGATTAGATCTCGGATCCTTCAACGAGTACACGTAATAAAAATTCGTTGGCACAATCTATCCCCAGAAGTCTAACGCCGAGCTCACCGGCGGACAATGCTATGCACCTTTGTGCGAAAATGGGAGCGAAGCGACCAGCACAAAGGTGCATAGCGTTGGCCGTCCGGTGCAGCGCCTAGTTATGCGCCGGTGCCCAAGATACGCTTGGCCAATCTACAGGGTTCACCAGCCACAGTCAGCCACCCTCATGAATTTGATAGTGCCGCTCGACATTTTTTGTGATTTCACCCCAGTGAGAGGTCTGCACACGCTCTTGATGATACTGAAAAGCCGCTTGATTCTTAAACTCCTCGTAAACATGAAACCTATTTTTCTCACATTCATCTTGAACTACTTGAAATTCTAAGCAGCCTTCTTCTTCTCTCGTGAGATTGATATGACTTTTCAATTCATTCCTTACAATTTCAAGCTCACTTTCTGGAACGACTATGTATCCTTCTAAAATTATTTTTGGCAATGTTCATTCCTTATGAGCGCATAACGCCAACATCACAGGAACCAACGGAGCAGAGCCAATTGTGGTAAAGTGCGCGTAGCGCACCACAATTGGTGGCGCGTAGTTGGTTTCCTGTGCATGTTATTGTTAAACATTTTCATGCTCATTTAGTGCAAGAA
The DNA here is from genome assembly GCF_043496985.1 of Halomonas sp. B23F22_20. Classification (NCBI taxonomy): domain Bacteria; kingdom Pseudomonadati; phylum Pseudomonadota; class Gammaproteobacteria; order Oceanospirillales; family Halomonadaceae; genus Halomonas; species Halomonas sp. B23F22_20. Next base: position 52,013 of record NZ_JBIEKH010000022.1, on the reverse strand, counting down.
TGAGCTCTTGAAAAGACTCATCTATGGATCTACCTGCTGTATCAATTACGATCCGTTTCGATTCCCAAGGGTGAAATTCCCTATCTATAACGCATTGCCACGTAGTCGGTTTCAGCCCTGGCACCTCTTGCTCTCGCGTTTCAATACGGTGCTTGTGCTCAGCGACATCTGAACACTTCACCTCGATATCTATATAATTCGAACGAGCATTGATTGCAACATCTCTCCATTCCTGGCGAGTTAGCTCTATAGGATTACAAGAGTCTGCAATTACGCTATTTCCCAAGGCCAAATTATCCAATGCAATTCTATATGAGAGTCTGTATCCCTCACCCTCAACCTTGAAATCACACAAATCTCGAACAGCTTGCTCTATCGTGTCAATTCTTATAAACACGGCACCTGTATCGCTCGCTAAATTCTTAGCCAACGTCGATTTTCCTGATCCGGGTAACCCCGAAAATATATACAGTGTTGGATTCTTCATTGGTTGTTTAACAGTGATTAGGTGGAAAGCTCGGATATTGGATGAACGTGCCGACACGTTCAACAAGCTTATCGAGCCTGTCATTTCGTACCTAACCCATTGATATCACGTAAAGCTAAGAAAAGCTCGGCTCCCTATGCAGGATTCGCGTGCTTGCGCGTTTTCCCGGTAGCAATAATACTGTATGTATATCCATGCATCGAAGGGGGGGGCACCATGGATACACACAGCAAGCCGCCGAAGCTGATGGACCGCGTGAAGGCCACCCTGCGGGTAAAACGTTACAGCCTCCGAACCGAGAAGACCTACTGCTACTGGATCCGTTTCTTCATCCGCTTCCATGGAATACGGCATCCGGCCGGCATGGGAGCCTCCGAGGTGCATGCCTTTCTGGAGCACCTGGCCATGGAGCGTCATGTGGCGGCGGCCACACAGAACCAGGCATTGAATGCCCTCGTCTTCCTGTATCGCCATGTGCTCGAACAGCCCTTGGGAGATATTGGGGAGTTCTCGCGTGCCAAGCGCCCTCGCCGGCTGCCGGTAGTGCTGTCGCACGACGAAGTGATGCGCGTGCTGAGCCATCTTGCAGGCCCGATGCATCTGATGGCCGCACTGATGTACGGAGCGGGCCTACGCGTGACGGAGGCCTGTCGACTGCGCGTGCGGGATATAGAATTCGAGCGCCAGGTGCTGACGGTGAGATCCGGCAAGGGCGACAAGGATCGCACCACGCTGTTGCCGCCCAGTTGCCTGGTGCCGATACAGCAGCGAATCGCAGAGGCCCAGAACTTGCTGAACCGTCGACTCGAAAATGGCCAGGTTCCCGTCACCCTACCCCATGCCCTGGATCGCAAGTATCCCAATGCCGGCCTGTCGCTGGCGTGGCAATGGCTGTTTCCCTCCAGCAAACCCTGCTTCGACCCTTTCGGGAAAGTGGTACTGCACCATATCCATACGTCGGCGGTGCAGAAATCGGTCAGACAGGCGATGCGTGCCGCGAATCTCCCTCGGCCGGGTTCGTGCCATACCCTACGGCATAGTTTCGCCACTCAGTTGCTAAGCCGAGGCACGGACATCCGCACGGTGCAGGAGTTGCTGGGCCACAAGAGCGTCGAAACCACCCAGATCTACACTCATGTGCTGGGAAGCGGCTTCGCGGGTGTCAGGAGTCCGCTGGGCTAGCCGTGGCGACGTGTCTCCGGGCACGCTACCGCCCGGCCGACCTGCGAAACGTAAAGGCCCTCAGGCCGTATGCTGCAGTAGCCCCTGCGTCCCTGGTGTGGCCGTCTTCCGCGGCCTTATTAGCTGATGCTATTTGAACGGGATATCGGCTGCAAAATGCGGGTCTTGAACTGTGCCGAAAGGCGCAGATGGAGGGAAAAAGGGATGGTTTGCAGCTAGGCGGGGGCCGCGTAGGCTGGGAGATGCCCAGCGCGAAGGGAGCACGCCATGTCACGACCGACCGATGTTAGGGAACCCGAAAACGCCGAGCCCGAGACGCCCGAGAGACACTCGGCGCCGGGCCGTCGGATGCGCCTGGTCTACGACGGCGAGCTGGAGCTGATCGACAAGCGCCAGGAAAGCGAGGCGCGTCGCGAGCTCAGCGCCCGGGGCATCGACCTGGACCAGGGTTTCGCCCTGCAGGTCGGCGATCAGTGGAATCACGGCAGCGAGGTCCTGCATCGCCTCACCCTGCTCGACACGCGCAGCGGCGTGTTCAACCAGCTGATGTATCGCCTGTTCGCGAGCCCTCAGCGCGCCGCCCGCCTCTACCCCGGGCTCAAGGCCTGCCGCAATGCCCTGCTGCGCCTGTGCCGCATCCCGCCCATCGACAACCTGCGCCGCTGAGCGGAACCGGGCTCACCCGATGAGCGGAGTCGAACTGATACGATAAACGTCCTTGGCTCAGCCGAAGCGTGACGCCAGGAACCCGGTGATGGCCACGTTCACTCGCTCGGGCCGTTCCAGCGCCGAGAGGTGGCCGGCGTCGGGGATGATCTCGAGGGTCGACCCTGGCAGCCGCTCGTGAATCCGCCGCGAGAACGGCACCGGGAACGATCCCGGGACTCGAGCCCGAAAGAGTTCGTCGAGATCGCTGACTCACTCAACACGCGGCCGTGCAAGACGCTCGACTGGCGCACGCCGCTAGAAGTCTACGCCGCGGTGTTCAAGAAAAAGATCGCCAGCCCGAGCTGCCCAGCAGTAGCGTTGCTCTTGGTACTTGAGACCGCCGTGCCTCGCCTGCTGAGTCAGCTTTGAACAGCTTTTTATGTACGTTTCACCGTATTCACCGGCACCCAACCTATTTCATTGCTTGACCTTGAAACTCGATACCAGGAATTAAGCTCAAAAAGCACTGACAACCTTTCACCTAAAACAGTATTAAACTCAACATTGTCATAGTCTTTAAGCAAGACGCCCTTAGCGTTTTGAGGAAGTTTATCTATATATTGGACTGGAGCCCAGCCCTGCTCCCCACGCTCACTGGTGATAAAAATCCAGTCCGGAAATTCGTCATCGAGCACACCGAGTGTGACAACATCATATTTCTTCAAATAAAATGGTTCTGGATATTCTGAAACATGCTGTTCGACTACGACTACTTCCATCTGGTTCCCCAAAGTAAATAACACTGCACTCAGCGGCAAAATGGTTACAATCAAGCGTTTGTCGCGTACATAGCCTGGTTATGCTGTCCGGAATGGTCACTTACCAGTCGTCCATACATTGCCGAGTCAGAGACAATGCCGTTGACTTCCCAACGCTGCCTTAGCAGACCTTCTCGGGAAAACCCTAGTTTCTCTAATGCTTTCGCGGAAGAGTGGTTATCTGGATCTATCTCAGCTTCAATTCGCCGAAGGCCCAATGAATTAAATCCGTACTGAACTAATGCCTCTCCCGCCTCGGAAATGTAACCCTTCCCCCAAAAGGAGCGACCCAAACCGAAACCAATCTCGGCACGTTTGGATTCTTTATCGTAGCCAAACAACATACACTTTCCAGCCAATTCACCTGTAGACTTAACATACACTCCGAGTATCAGCGACTCTTGGCTCCTCATCGAATCATTACTCTCATTAATAAAATCTAGCGAGTCCTGAACCGCCACCCAAGGAGCAGTATTCCAATAACGCATAACCTCAGGGTCAGAAAAAATCTCAAACAGACCACCCGAATCATCAATTCCCAGGGGCTTAAGTGTCAATCTCTCGGTTTCCATAACCGGAAAAAACAACCCGTGCGACATTACTTCCTCCTTTTTGCGTATAACGCTCTATTTAGATATGAGATACGAGATGCTAATTTTTCCCTGCACTATATAGTGCCTGAACCACCGCAGCAAAAATCTCCACGGATATCAAATCATTTCTGAAAACCTTATTATGTTAGGTGTTGTCTTGCACATAAGTTGTTTCTCGAGTTTTTAAGCCTGGCAACATTCACGGGAATACTGTCTAGATATCTCACTAGGCCACCTACAAGGGCGCCCAGTTCAAGTATACCCATGAGTACAACTACAATGCTGGCTATAAACTCGAGCACTAAGCCAATCAGTGTACTAAAAAATGCACACCACCGACGCAACTCCACTAAATGCGTAGATTCTTCTCTCAGGTTACTTCCACCTTTTCCATAAGATCCACTCCGTTGGTTATAGTGCACATAACGCCCGCTTCACCCGCGGCCGCGCCGAAACCCAGCGAAGACGGGGCCGTAGGATTGAATGCCTAGTTGGCAGCGACTGCACGTTTGAAGGTGCGGTACGCGCCGATACTCGCGACGATGGTGAATGCCCAGAATGGCAGTGAGAGTAACCCATAGACATACTCACTCCCCTCATGATGAACTATGACGCCGTCGAAGTAGTTGCCCTCTTCGTTGTAGGGCATGCGCGCCTTGATGACTGCGTAGGCGGAAATGAGCACAGCAGGGGTGCCGAAGGCGAGAGCAAGGATTCCCAAGGCAACAGCGCCGAGCTTGAGTTTGGAGCTGCTCTTCATTGCGATGCCCAATAGTGATTAGCTGGAATGTTCTGATATTGGATTAACGTGCCAGCACGTTCAACAATATTATCTAGCCGTCATTCTGCACCTAACCATTGATATCAAATGAAACCAAGAATAACTTGGCCCATGCATAATTCGCGCACTTGCGCATTTTTCTCAGCACCAACTATGCCAATACAACATGCATATCCATGCATTGGGAGAGCATCCATATGGATACTCACAGCAAACCGCCAAAGCTGATGGGCCGTATGAAGGCTACCATGCGCAGTCAAACTCTACACACCTGCGATCCAAGCAGTGCCGAAATGCATAGTACACTCTGTGTATCGTAGGGTGACTTTAAAATAACAGTGAACAATCGTTAACATTGCCATCAGTCGCTTTGCGCATGAATGGCATCATTAGCATCTTCCATCTCGTACTGGCTAAACACCTGAATACCATGTCGGCGCAATAATGCTGCCGTAACCCCCATGCCGGCAATTCGACTACCTGAAAAGCTGCCGTCATAAATAAATGAGCTTCCGCAGGAGGGACTGCCTTCAGCCAGCACTGCCACCTCGATATTAAATTTCTTGCATAGCTTCAAGGCGATCGAAGCACCTGAAACAAAGTCGTCGGTAACAACGCCCCCTTCTTTTTCAACAACATTGGCCCGGCCATCCAATACACTAAGTCCGTCTCCTGCGATAATCTCCGCAGGTTTCCTTGGAACACTCATTCCTGACTCAACCTCGGGACAGACCGAGACAACACGGCCTTCATTCCTCCACTGTTCAATGAGCTGGTCATTCACTGGGAGACTTCCACCATCGTATCTAACCTTTTTCCCTAAAAGGCAGGAACTCACCAACACTTTTCTCAAAGCAATAGACTCCAGTACTTTTGACACTAGCGCCTTGACGGCATAAGTTCCATCGGAGCTACTAGAGCAGCTACATCCAATTCCTTAAACACGACGATTCGACTTGACGCGGCCAGCCAGTTTCGACAACCACCGCTCACTCACTAGAAAACCTATATTTTTTAGCTAGATACAGGACAAGCCCCACAAACAACATCATCGTCCAGGTCGCGTACCCAGGAAACCATACTGACCACCAGTCATCGTTAAACATATTGGCGGCGTGCTTTTCAAGAACAAGCAATGCCACCAGATTGAGCGTCGCATTAATAAATACACCAACAACACCAAGCGCCGCGAAAATCCGAGCAAGCTTTGTCAGCTTAGAGCTATATTTCACCATTCATCTACCTCGAAAGCTTATAAATGCACGTTTCAATCCTTGAGTGGAGTAAGAAACATCCGTACCGCTGGGGCTCATATAAAAAACTTGCCCCGAACCGGACGGTTCAGTTCGGGGCAGAATCGAAAGGTTACCTCTACGATCTCTAGCGAAGGGTCCGAGTTCAGGCTTATTTATCCCCGCGCCAGCGTCTCGAAGACGCGCGCCACGGCTTCGGCGCCGGGATCGACAATGCCTTTGAGGGCGCTTTCCGGCACGTAGGCCGAGCGTCCGGCATTGGCCGTGGTGAGCGAGGCGGTGTTGTCGGCACCCTTGCGCGCCGCTCGGGCTGCATCGGCCAGGGAGTGGCCGCCCTGCAGCGATGCGATCGCCGGCAGCAGAGCGTCAAGCATGGTGCGGTCCCCTACCCTGGCGCCGCCGTATTCCTGCATCTTGTTCACGCCCGCCGCGAGGGCGTCGGCGTCCGCCGGGGCGTCTCCACGATCCAGCGCACTGCCCGCGGCGGTGAACAGGATCGACAGCAGCACGCCGCTGGAGCCGCCCATGTCTCGGGCCAGCAGCTGGCCGATGCCGGTGAAAAGCGGCGCCAGCGCGGTGGTGGTCAGGTGGTTGGCATCGAGCGCGCGGGCCAGGCTGTCGGCGCCGCTCTGCATACTGGCCCCGGCGTCGCCGTCGCCGCTGCTGGCATCCAGGGCATCCAGCGCCTCGCGGGCATCGCGTAGCGTCTCGATAACGCGCCACAGCACCGCCGTGGTTTCGGCGTTCTGCGGGGCGTCGTCGATCAGGGCATCGTGGCCCTGGCCCGTGTTCGGCATGAAGGTGGGCGCCTTCCGCACGCCACGAACGCCCGGCCAGGCAGGCGCGCTGGTCGGCGCTCTGAGGGCGGCCAGCAACTCGGGCGTGCCGGGCACCAGGGTGACGGAGAAGCCGTGCATGTCGAGAGAGGTCATCAGCGGCGCGGGTCCGATCAAGTGGCTGACGCTTCCCTCTCCCAACTGACGCAGCAGGCTCTCGGCCAGCACGCCCATTTCTTGGGTCGAGCAGCTGCCGAGGTTGTTGAGCATGGCCACCCAGGCAGTGTTCGGCGATGCGCCGGAGAGGGTGGCGAGCGCCTCACACAGCGGCTCGAGCACCAGGCGCATGGCATCATCCGCGCTCTCGGGGGCCACCTCGCGAGTGCCGGTCTCGTTGTGAATGCCGAGACCCAGCTCGGGCGAGCGAGACGCCGCCGGCTGGCCGGGCTGTGCCGCGGGCTTCAGCGCCATACCGAGCGAGCCCATCTGCTCGCATAGGGCGCGAGCCTGCTGTTGGATCTCGCCAAGCGCTGTACCTTGCCCGGCGAGATACCCGGCCAGCTTGTGCACCAGCAGGGTGCCGGCGATGCCACGTGGCTGCGGCGCCTGGTGGATGGCCACGTCGTCGGAGACGATCACCATCTCGACGTTCAGCCCCTCGCCGCGAGCGCGCTCCGCCGCCAGGCCGAAGTTCAGGCGATCGCCGGTGTAATTCTTCACCACCAGCAGGCAGCCAGCCTCGCCGCACACCTCGCGGATCGCCGCCAGTATCGGCTCGACGCTGGGCGAGGCGAACAGGCTGCCGGAGATCACGCCGGTTAGCATGCCCTGGCCGATGAAGCCGGCGTGGGCGGGCTCGTGGCCGGCCCCGCCGCCAGAGAGCACAGCCACCTGCTGGCGGCCGTGTTTAGCCCGGTCCCAGTCTTCCCTGATGAGTATCCGCAGCCCGCTTTCCGGTTCGGCCACGCGCAGGTCGGCGGTCGCCGCCGCGGCGTGGAGGATATCGTCGACGACACGGTCCGGCGCGTTATAGAAGCGTTCCATAGGTCTCCCAGGTGGTTCCGGCACCCACCGAACGGTGCCGCCGGAACAAAAAGAATATGACGCTAACAATCCTGCTACTGGACAACGGCGACGTCCAGAGCGCCGATGGGAATGTCATGTTCCTCCAGGGAAGAAAACGCTAGCCATCGACGCGGTTCGTCAGCGCCTGCGGGGATGGGAAGTGACGGAAGGAAGATGTCTGGCTCGGCCACGCTACCGCCTGCCAACCTGCATCGTGCGACGGTACTTCAGCCGCCTCCTGCGGTAGCCCTGCGTCCCTTTTGTGGCCGTCTCAAGCGGCCTTATTAGCTGATGCTATTCGAACGAGGTATCGGCTGCAAAAGCCGTGATGTGAACTGTGCCGAATAGTGCAGAAACGGGAGGGTTTGCAGGCAGTTGGAGCCCGAGTAGGCTGGGAGGCACCTCACAGGGAGGGCACCAAGGTATGTCACGACCGACCGATGTTCGGAAACCCGATAACGCCGAACCCGAGACGCCAGAGAGCGCCCCGGCGCAGGGCCGTCGGATGCGGCTGGTCTACGATGGCGACTGTCCGATATGTCGGCGCTATGTGCTCTGGTACCGCATTCGGCGCGACGTCGGCGAGCTGGAGGTGATCGACGGGCGCCAGGATAGCGAGGCGCGACGCGAACTCAGCGCCCGGGGCATCGACCTGGACCAAGGCTTCGCCCTGCAGGTCGGCGATCAGTGGTATCACGGCAGCGAGGCCCTGCATCGCCTCACCCTGCTCGGCACGCGCAGCGGCGTGTTCAATCGGCTGATGTATCGCCTGTTCGCGAGCCCCGGGCGAGCCGCCCGCCTCTACCCCTGGCTCAAGGCCTGCCGCAATGGCCTGCTGCGCCTGTGCCGCATCCCGCCTATCGATAATCTGCGCCGATGAACGGATGAGAGCTCACCCGATGAGCTGCCACCAGAGCATATGTGCGACCTCGTGGTATGCCTCAGTATCTCATCGCCCCTCACGCTTACATCATTGCAAGCCCTGCATCCAGAGCTGGCTCAGCTTTTCGGCGGACATATCCGGAGTAGAGGACGGAAGCTCCGGATGGCGTCCAAAAATGCGGCTGGCCAGCTGCCTCCCTACGGCTTGAGCAGCAGACACCTTGGCGATGCGCTGCTGGTAGAAAGCGCTCAGGACGCTTTCCATTGACGGCTTCTCCCCTATCATCCTGGCCAGATGCCATGCATCCTCCAGTGCTTGGCACGCCCCCTGCCCCGACGTCGGCAAGGAGGCATGGGCGGCATCGCCGATCACCAATACATTGTCTTCATGCCAGTAAGGGAGAGGGTCAATATCATGGACGAAAATGCGATTGAGCCGTGTTTCATCATGGAATTTCAGGACATGCTTCACAGGATCAGGCCAGCCACTAAAGCGCCGCTGTAGCTCGTCCCACCAAGCAGACAGTGGCCGTTCTTGATCGACAGGCGCCTTCCAGGCACCGGCCCAAAAGCAAGATCCCGCTGACACGGGGACGATGCCGAATCGCTCTCTCATCCCGCGGTACTCGAGTATGGCGCCATCCAGAATGCCTTCCTGCAGCTGGCTGACGCCAATCGCATTGACGAAACCGTGATAGCGAGGTGATATCTTGCCTTGATGCAATGTCCGGCGCACCACCGAGTTCATCCTTCCATCGGCCCCTACTACCAGCTCACACTCTTGCTTCAACGCCTCCACATCCTGCTCGGTTATCTCGCATCCAAGGTGGATCTTCACTCCCATGTCGCTTAGCGTCTTGGCGAGCACCTTCATGAGGTCACAGCGCAAGATCGTCACACTGGGAAGACCACAAATCGCGTTGACCTCTTCAAGGTCAAACTCCCCCTTAGGGACGCCATACTGGTCAAACTGGCGCATGAAGCGAGGCTCACCGCCAACGCGTCTTATCTCTTCATCCAGCCCCATCCGCTGCAAAACATACATGGCATTTGGCCATAGGGTCACACCGGCTCCTATGGACGAGATCTCGTCTGAACGCTCATACAGGCTCACCTGGCAGCCTTGCCGTTTAGCGAATATCGCCAGCGCCATCCCCGCGACGCCTGCGCCGACAATGGCAATACGACGGGTGTCATTCATCCCTTTTCCCTCGACAATCGAATGCTTCCCGGATTGTCACAATCTCACAGAAAGGAATAAACCTGCTAACATGGCAGGGTTAATCCCATTTTTCGAGATAATGGATGATAGAGAACGTCGAGATGCAGTGGCTGCTCAGCTTTCAGGCCACCTATGAACAACTAAGCTTCAAACGCGCAGCAGAGCGTCTTCAAATACCAACGTCCAATGTCAGCCGGCACGTCGCCTTGCTGGAGAAACAGATGAATCTTCGACTCCTGGAGCGCACGACCCGCAAGATGGCGCCCACCGCCGCAGGCATGCAACTCTATCAGTCGATGGCGCCGCTCACGCAGGCGATGGATGACGCACTGGAAGAGGTATCCCTCTATGGCGACACCCTGTCCGGCCATCTCAAGATCATCATGCCTGACTTGCCCTTCCTGGCTGAGCTCATTGCAGACTTTTGCCTGCATCATCCTCGAATACAGCTGAGTTGCGATACTCAGCTGAACCCTACGGAAGGGGTGCTGGAAGGTTTCGACCTGGTCCTGCGCTTTGGGCGCGGGCCATTGGAGGATTCAGGCTGGGTTGCTAGGGAAATCCTGCGCTGGTCAAGCTGCGTGGTTGCCGCCCCAGAACTGCTTGAATCTCACCCATTACCGAGCTCTCTGGATGAGCTGAGCAAGACCCCCTGCATTACCAGTTTATCCGTACTACAAGGCATGCCCTGGCGATTCAAGCAGAATCAAACCATTCAGGTCACATCCAGCTACAAGGTCAACAGCGGCAACATGGCCAAAGCCGCCGCGCTGAAAGGACTTGGCTTTGCCATATTACCTACGCATGCATGCCAAGCAGAGATCGATAGCGGCTCTCTCGTCAGGATTGATCCTGGCTGTGAGCCAGAAGATCTGGTGCTGCACGCCTTCTACTCCGGCAAAAAGTATCCGCTGGAAAAGGTGAAGGTGTTCCTGGAGCACCTGAGGATAGGCATCATGGATATTTCTAAGGGATAAAAGTGACGCTATTGGGAGCCTGCCGCGAGATAATTCCTATACCTCCAGGCTCCTCGACTAACCGTCATGCGCATTCCAAAGCGCATGACTAGGCACAGAATATACGCTTAATAACGAAAGCCACTCGCGCTTCGACGCTGACACGTGGAACTTCGACTGTTTCATACCCCCAATATGAATACCACCCCTTCATACCCTCAAATACTTGGACAGCTTCTTCAAGGCTTTGGTCTCGCTCCGAATCCTTGGCGTAAATCTCTTCCCATGGCGGTAGAAGAAAGACAACACTGCTATAGGGAAAACGCCGAACGTACTGAGCAAACTCATCGCGTGTTAACGCCTGGGCCTCATCCAGCATATAAAGCGCATCCAATATTCCTCGATCAAAGAACACAGCACGGTGGCCACCAGCGGCAGCCTGATATTTTTCGATATCCGAACTCAGGATCTTCTTACCGAAGGAAACCGGGTCTGGTCGTGGCGACAACCCTGCTGCCAAGCGCTCTTTGATGATTCGTCGAGCAGTCTCCTGAACGACTGGATATCCACGCTCTTCCATGGCCTCAATGAGGCTCGTTTTTCCACCACCGGGACCGCCAGTGATCACGACTCTATGATGCATTCACCCTTGCCATTTCACCATTAAAAACCAAACAGAATAAAACCATCACCATAAATAGACGCGAGCCGAATTTTCTAAAGGCCGCGATCGCTATGCCACCAATGCATGACCGAATCTCAATCGACATTCCTGTATAAGCCTTTATTTCTTCATTAACCGACCACCTTTAGATTTGGCCACGACTCGAGCCAGCGCTTGCTTTGTATTCTATGAAGAAAAGCCTCAGGCTTGCGATGACCGGGATTAATCGTGATCGTACTATCGAACAAACGATCAACGCCAAACGGGGCTACAAGCTTGACCTCACCACTGCACGAAAGCGCTGCTCCAACGGCTGTTTCCAGCTCGACCCAGTGGCGCATGGCATCGCTTGTAGATGCATAAGGCTCATCACCATTACGCAAGTGCATGCGAGCTTGATTCTTCACTGACCATGGCAGGTCAGACGTTTCCTTCAATGCACCCTCGATCTGTGCATCATGCTCTTCGCTCGCGCGTGACGAGTCATGATATATCAGATCGATATCGTTCAAAGGCGTCGTCACGGTATAGCCGTGTGATTTGTCCCATACGAGATTTCTAACGAATCCCGCCCCAATGCACCAATCACGCAGGTTCATCGACGCGGCAACACGAAGCGCTGCCATCCGCATCGCATCCTGCATGAGCCATGACAGTATCTGGTGCTCTCGATTCATATTCGTCCTGTCACTCTAACCCAGCGACTACCCGTCCGACATCAGGCCGCGAACAAACAGCCTGACGTCGCCGGGCAGGCGCCACAGCGACTCATCCTTGACGATCAAGATATTCTCTAGCGCACTCTCCGACGAATCTACGCCCAGGATTTGATCCGCCGATCCATTCATCTACGGAGAAAAGTTCAAAAAGGCCCACCTTGATTAGCGTAGGTACTGCAGCCTCCAGCTGTTTTTCCACGTCGCCACGCTCTCCCGCATTGTATAATGCGACGTTGCGCAGCATTGCAGCGACCGTTCCAGTCTGCACCCTGCTACCATCCTTCAGCGTAACGGCAGGTAACTGCTCTCCCTCGGCCAGAATCTTTTTATTGATCGAGCCGAGCTTATCCGTGTTTTCCGGCGACACTTCAGACACACAACCTCCTTCGCATCAACTCATCATCCATAGCAAAACTTATCACCGAAGATGGCATTATCATTTACGATTAACGATCATCATTGTACAGCATATCGCACAACAAAAGGCCTCAACCATGCTCACGACAAGCGCCAGCGGCATGCCATGGCCCAGTAGCGAGATACGGTAGCAAGAGATACGCCTGGATCATGACACCTCCTCTCTGGCCCTGATAATTGCCGCCTCGATAGCCGACTTGGCCTGGGGACTATTTTTCCAGCAGGTTGTCCCCAGCATTGAAGCAACCATTTCCACTATGTCATCTGCCCGACAAGATGCCAGCTGGGAGAGCGAGTCTATTCCGATTTGCTCGAATCGCTTCACAACGGTCGGGCCAACGCCCTTGACTGTCAGCAGTATCTCTCTATCAGCAACTGAAAACGCCACATCTCCTCCTTGAGCATACATGACGCCTCTCCCATCATGGTCGAACCGAAAATGGAGCGAAGGTCTCTTCTACCGGTGCCAGACGTGGTTACATGCTTTCACTGATGGCACGAATATCCTCAAGGTCCACCGCTCGGGAGAGCAGCGATTTATATCGAACGAGGTCTTCCCTGGTCATCAAGGGAAGTTCAATCCCCATCACAGACACGATCCTGCTGCGAGAAAAATCGATGTTTAGCGGAACCCATGTCTCGGCACCAGCATCGAAAATCCATGCACCGTCAGCGTTACCGACCTCAACCTTGATGCCTTTATACTTGAACTGTACGTAGGTGAGGTCCCAACCTTCCTCCTGACGATGAGCGGCCGCCTTGGAGACGTACTCCCGGCCACATCGTACTACCGTGGCAAAATATTCGCCGGGAACGAAAAGGTCGATGTCATTCAGATCACGCTCGGCGCCATATCCCTTGGCTGCGAGCCCGCCGCAGACCTGAAACGGGATACGTCTGTCGCTCAGTAACCCTACAATCCATTGGGCGGCCAAATGGTGCACGTCTCTTTCCTTCTATCGGAACAGTGGCCCGAGCGCGAAACCGAAAAGGGATGGGCGTACCAGCGCTTTCCAGGCGGCTCTCTCTCACATCCATTTGCCACTGCACCTTGATATCATACGGCACGATAAAAATCGCGGCTCGATCTGCAGGACGCAAGTCCAGGCCACCCCGCTTGTACACCGTGTGCCCTCGCCTATCCTCAGCACAGTACACTCACGTCTCTGCGGATCATCAGTATCGGCGCGCTAGCAGCGCTCGATACAGCGCCCACAGGGTGAGCAGAGCCAGGATGGGCCAAAGCAGCATCAGATCGACACGAATATTGGCCTCGGGGTCTTTGGCATACAGGCCCCAGGCGCCGGCTGCCACCAGCAGCGGACGTGGATGCCCCCGCAGTGCCAGGTAACCCGCAAGAAACGCCAAAGCAACTGCCAGGATGGCGAGCGGGCAGCCGACGAAAATCGAAACCAGCCATTGCATGGCAAATCAGCCGCCCAGCACCACGGCGTCGGGAATCTCGTAGCGCTCCTCACCAACGTGTATGACGGTCAGGTCGTCGATACGCTCGGCACGAAACTCGCCGGGGTCGGCCTCGCTGGTGCCGGCACCGATCGCCCGGCCCATGCGAAAGTACACCGATCGACTCATGCCGTCGGGCTTATCGATGACGACAGTGGCATATCCCCCACCGCTGCGGGCCACGCCGAATTCGCAGCGCATGGTGGGCTGGCCGCCCACCATGGAACACGGCAGGCTCCCGGTAGCATCGAACTCCCCTTGCCCGGCGCGCAGGGCCGAATCGTCAGGGCCGGAGGCCGGCGTACCGTCCGGCGATATGGCCGGCGTAAGGAAACTGGCGGCCACATAGCCTCGGGGTCCGCCGCCAAGCTGCTGGACATCGCACCAGGTACGCCCCTCGGCGGCCTGGCAGCCCAGGTTATCGAGCAGGGTACCGGCAGCATAGCGATCGACGATCGCCGCCGACAATGAGGGCGCCTCACGCAGGTTCAGTCCACCGGTGACCTCCTTCACCTGCCAGTTGCGCGGCCCTCCCTCCTCGGGCGCGGCCGGCACGCCACTGGCCTCATTGGCGCTCGCCAAGGCAGGCATCATCAGCGCCATGCTCAGCGTCAGCGGCATCACTACTCTACGGGAAATCATGGCCCACCTCCGTGTCGAAATCGTCAATGCGGGAAGCATACTGGTATCTTCTCTCGCCATGAGTCGTTTTCCTGCCCACCAGGAACCATGTCCAAGATCGACTCTTCAGGGCCATGATCGCCGAAAATGGCGCGGAAAACATCGAGGAAATCGTCTCGAAGGCTGAACCGATACCAGTGCATGTACGATCCCATGATGCATATGGCCGATCATGGTGCGGTAGGGCTCGTCCAGTGCTTGGCAGCGATGGGCGTCTCGACGGCGGCTGCCGGGAGCCTTGCTTGTCATGCATGTGACTGATGTACTTCGCCCTTCCCATCACGGTCCTGACACTGGCGGTGCTCAGCCTGCAAGAGCAGAAGCGTCGCTCTGGCAGGCTTCGCTGATCTCGGGGTTTGCTCGCCATCGCTGGAGCCATCGGCGAACTCTATTGGCGCCCCCTCCATCACGAGCGTCTAGCGAGGCGTCGCAGCCAGAGCTTTTCCACTTCCAGCACGGCGAATAGGCCGACGCCGATGAACACGATCTCGATGCCGTGGGCGAGATCCACCGGTCGGGTGTCGAAGAGTCCACTCATGAAGGGCGCATAGGTGAACATCAGTTGCAGTGCGGCCACCACGGCGACAGCGAGTATGGCGGCGCGAGAGCTGAACATACGCTCCCAGGTCAGCGAGGGCGTGCGCAGGAAGCGCACGCTGAACAGGTAGAAGATCTCCATCACCACCAGGGTGTTGACCGCATAGGTGCGCGCCTCCGCCAGACTGGCCCCGTCAGCCAGCGCCAGCCGGAAGATCCCGAACACGCCGGCCGCCATCAACAGTGCCACCAGGGCAATGCGCCACAGCAGGAATCCCGAGATCATGGCCTCGTCGGCGGGCCGGGGCGGGCGACGCATGGCATCCGGCTCGGTGGCCTCGAAGGCCAGCGCCATGGCCAGCGCCACGGAGCTGACCATGTTGACCCAGAGGATCTGCACCGGGGTAATCGGCAGTGTGAGGCCGAACAGCACCGCTACCAGGATGCTCATGGCCTCCCCACCGTTGATGGGCAGCAGGAAGACGATCGCTTTCTTCAGGTTGTCGTAGACGGTGCGCCCCTGCTCCACCGCGCGGACGATGGAAGCGAAGTTGTCGTCAGCGATGACCATCTCCGAGGCCTCCTTGGCCGCCTCGGTGCCCTTCTTGCCCATGGCGATGCCCACATCGGCCCGCTTCAGGGCCGGAGCATCGTTCACGCCGTCGCCGGTCATGGCGACGATGTCGCCCTGAGCCTGCAGGAGGGTGACCAGGCGCAGCTTGTGCTCGGGGCTGACTCGGGCGTAGACGTCCACGTCCCCGACCCGCCGAGCCAGTGCTTCGTCGTCCATGTGTTCCAGTTGCTGCCCGGTGATCACCTCGTCGGCGTTGGCCAGGTCGAGCTGGGCCGCGATGGCTCGGGCGGTGCCGGCATGGTCCCCGGTGATCATCTTGACCCGTATCCCCGCCTCGCGACAGTCGGCAACGGCGCGGATGGCCTCTTCCCGGGGCGGATCGATCAGGCCGACCAGGCCAAGCAGCACCAGGCCGGATGCCACATCGGCGAAGTCCACTTCCTGGGCATGGGACGGCATGGCCTTGCAGGCCACCGCCAGCACGCGCTGGCCGCCCGCCGCCAGCGCCTCGATGTGTCGCTCCCAGGCCTCGGGGTCCAACGTCTCCTCGCCCTGCTCGCCCCACACGGCCCGGCAGGCGCCCAGCACCGCCTCCGGCGCGCCCTTGACGTAGACGAAGGCCTCACCCCGGTGGTCGTGGTGCAGGGTGGCCATGAACTTGTGCTCGGCATCGAAGGGGATGAGGTCGGTGCGCGGGTTAGCGGCGCGCTCGTCGTCGGTCTCCAGGCCGCCCTTCAGGGCAGCGGCGATCAGCGCCCCCTCCATGGGGTCGCCGTGTACCTGCCAGTCGCCGTCCGAGCCTTCCAGGGTGGCGTCGTTGCACAGCAGGCCCGCCCGCAGCAGCCGCGTCAGCCCGGGGTGCCGGTCCGGGTCCAGGGGTACGTCGCCCTCCCGGAAGCCGCCGCGCGGGCGATAGCCCTCGCCCTCCACCGTGCAGTGGCCCGCGGCCGTGACCAGGCTTCGGACCATCATCTCGTTGCGGGTCAGGGTGCCGGTCTTGTCGGAGCAGATCACCCCGAGCGAGCCAAGCGTTTCCACCACCGGCAGGCGGCGGATGATCGCCTGGCGGCCGGCCAGGCGCTGGACGCCGATGGCCAGGGTCACGGTAAGGATGGCCGGCAGGCCCTCGGGGATGGCCGCGACGGCCAGGCCCACCACCGTCATGAAGGTCTCGCCAGGGGCCATGCCGCGCCACAGGGTGCCGAACAGGAAGATCAGGGCGGCCAGCCCCAGCACGGCGCCGGTCAGCCAGCGCGAGAAGGTCGCCATCTGGCGCAGCAGGGGCGTGGTGAGGGTCTCGACCTGCGACACCAGGCGGCTGATACGGCCGATCTCGGTGTCCGCCCCCGTCCCCACCACGATGCCGGTGCCCTGGCCGTGGGTCACCAGGGTGCCGGAGTAAGCCATGCCGAGGCGATCGCCGAGCACCGCCTCGCCCGCCACCGGGTCGGTGGCCTTCTCCTGGGCCACCGACTCGCCGGTCAGCGCCGCTTCCTCGATCTGCAGGCCCCGGGCGCGCCACAGCCGCATGTCGGCCGGCACCCGGTCGCCGGCCTGCAGCAGCACGATGTCGCCGGGCACCAGTTCCTCCGCCGAGAGCGTGTACTGGCGGCCGGCGCGCAACACCATGGCCCGGGCAGAGAGCATGGCGCGAATCGCACGCAGGGCATCCTCCGCCTTGCCCTCCTGGACGAAGCCGATAACCGCGTTCACCAGCACCACCCCCAGGATCACCACCGTATCGACCCAGTGGCCAAGCATGGCCGTGATCAGGGCCGCGCAGAGCAGCACGTAGATCAGCAGGTTGCGAAACTGGGCCAGGAATCGTTTCAGCGCACTGCGGGGCCGGGCCTCGGGCAGGCAGTTGGAGCCATGGCGCTCACGGCGGCGAGTCACCTCTGCTTCGTCCAATCCCCTCTCCGGCCCGACGGCCCAATGCTCCGCCACGGCCTCGGCCGGCCGGGCATGCCAGTCCGCTGTGGCCAAACGCGCTTGATCCCGCAATGCCTCGTTCATCGCCTACTCTCCCGCCGGCGCGTAGGAAATCGACGCCGAACGACGAGCGGCGTCCCTTTCTCCAATCTACCTCAGGGGTTGCTGGGGGCTCGCGACCTGGATCAAGGTTCGGTGGCGTTGCCCGGGCCGAGTCATGCTGGATGCGCTAACGCTTATCCACCCTATCCATCGCCTGGTAACGCCGGCCGCTTCCCGGTGACGTGCGATGCCCCCAGAAAGACGGCTTGGCGTTTCCGGGCACCCTGCGCCGCCAAAGTCGCCCGTCGATGGCGGAAAAGCCCAGCGCGATCAGCGCCATGCCTATGAAATGGGCCGCCTCCAATGTCTCGCCGAGGAAGACCGAGCCGAGCAGTATCGCCGAGACGGGAACCAGCAAGGTGACCAGCAGCAAGTTGGTGGCGCCTGACGATTCCAATATCTTGAAATAGAGAACATAGGCGATAGCAGTTGAAAGAACGGCAAGCCCAAGGATGGCTCCCCATGTCCCCAGACTGGGCTCTGAAACATCCAGAGGGCCGTCTACGGCCAGGGTGATCGGCGCCAGCACGAGGGCTGAAGCCGTGACCTGGCCAGCCGCCGTCGTCATGGGATTGATCGCCATTGCCTTGAACCTGCGGCCATAGCCCCCCGCACAGGCATAGGACAAGGTCGCGGCAATGACCGCTGCTTGAGCGATCAAGCGGCGGTCACCCTCGATAGCGGGTAGTCCGATCATCACGACGACCCCGATGAAGCCCACCATCACACCGGTAAGCTTCAAGGGGGTGGCGCGCTCGTCAGGCAACAGCAGGCCCGCGACGACGACGGTGAAGATGGGCGTCGCCGCGTTCAGAATCGATGCCAGTCCAGATGCGATCTGCGTTTGCCCCCAAACGATGAGGACGAAGGGAATGACATTGTTCAACAACCCCATTCCCAGGAATGCCGCCCAGACCCCAAGACGCCTTGGGGGGCGAAGCCCCAATGCCAGAGCGATGCCCCACAATGCTATCGCCGCCAGCCCGACTCTAAGCGTCACGATCGTCAATGGCGGCAAGTCCCCCACGGCCACACCGATGAAGAAGAAGGATCCTCCCCACAGCCCAGACAATGTGATCAGCATCGCCCAGCCACGAGCATCCATAGAGGCGTTTATCGTTGGTTTCATGATGATCACCGCTCCCGCGTCGATACGTGTGGAGAACACGTTAGCGGGCGATCACACCTCGAAACATCCGATTCTTGCCAGGACATCGTCATTACCAATGTCTCAGCAAGAATCGGATGGAAGCGTTGAGCGAAACCCGCTTTTATCACTGGTGTCACGATCGAATGATAGGTCCTGCCATGTCGATGCCATCTGAACGGGAAATGCGGGACGCGATAGCGGCAAGGGACGAGTCCCGTGACGGGCAGTTCTTCTACGGTGTCGTCACGACAGGCGTATTCTGCCAACCGTCCTGCTCTACACGCCCGGCCAGGGCCGAGAACCTGAGGTTCTTCCCTACGGTTGAAAGCGCCATGTCGTCAGGCTTCAGGCCTTGCAAGCGCTGCCAGCCCACTGAAGGCACGCCACGGGTGGCTCGACTGGTGGAGATCGCGCGTCATATCGAGCAGCATGCCGATGAACGGCTGACACTGGCTGACTTGGCCAAGATCGCCGGGCTGTCTCCTTCAAGGCTACAAAGAACCTTCAAGGCGGCTTTTGGCATTTCGCCGAAAGGCTATCAAGATGCCGTTCGCATGCGGTATTTCAAGCAATCCTTGAAGGAAAGCGACAGCGTGACCGATGCGATTTTCTCCTCTGGATTCGGTTCCATGAGCCGGGTCTACGGCGAAGCGTCCCGTAATATCGGCATGACGCCCAAGGCCTACCGAGCCGGTGGCGTCGGCGAGATGATCGCCTACGCCTGCCGAACCACTGCGCTCGGTCAAATGGCCATGGCAGCGACCGGAAAGGGAGTCTGTTTCGTCCAATTCGGTGATGACGCAGCGTCACTGCTCAACGCCCTGAAAGCCGAGTTCCCCCATGCGGAGTTGCGCGTTTCCCCGGCCCAGGATGCCCCTGAACTGGATGCCTGGATGGACGCCCTGGATCAGCATATCAGCCAAGGAGCTCCCAGGCCTGAGTTGCCCCTCAATATGCGAGGTACGGCGTTTCAAATGAAGGTCTGGCAGTTCCTGCTGAGCATCCGAGAAGGCGACGTACTCAGCTATGGTGAGGTGGCCGCGAAAATCGATCGGCCCAACGCCGTGCGGGCCGTCGCCTCAGCCTGTGCGAAAAACCGTATCGGCGTGCTGATCCCCTGCCATCGCGTCTTGAGAGGAGACGGAAGTCTTGGCGGATACCGCTGGGGACTGGAGCGCAAGCGTGCCCTACTCGATGCCGAGAGAGAACGTCGAATTGATTAGGCAATATCTGAAAAAGTGCCTCTTGGGGGCGGCGATGCGCAAGCTGATTCACATCGTTTTCAGGATCCTCAAGACACCAACCGAATACCGGCCACAAACCGCCTGATACGACGTTTGTGACCGGTTAGAAGAGAGGATATCTCGTCACAGCCAGACGGACGGGGATCAACGTCGCTCGGGCCGAGTCACGCCAGGGTGACCGGGGAGACGAACCCCGGCGGCTTCAACGCCAGCACCGAACACTGCAACTGGTGGAGCACCGCCTCGGCCGTGTTGCCGATGATGAAGCCGGGGATCCCGGTCCTCGCCACCGTACCCATCACCACCAGGTCCGCCTTCAGCTTTCCGACCAACTCAGGAATCTGCTTCTTCGCCGATCCCATGGGCAGGTGGACCCGGGGCGAGAGGTAGTCGTAGGCTTCTTCGCCGATACGCGCGCGGAGCCGATGGGTCAGCCTGTCCATGCCGATCTTGTGATGGGACGCTTCCATCTCGACGATGTGTCGCTCCATCCGATCGGGATCATTCGCCCAGAGGCCCACGAAACCGGCCTCCGGCGCATCCCAGGCATGCACCAGGTGCAGTTCGGCGAAGTCGGACAGGGCCAGGGAACTGGCGATATCCAGGATACCGTCGTTGAGCGCCTGTTCGCCGGGCATGTCATGGTGGACGTCGACATCGACGGCCGCGACGATACGCCGGTAGTCGGGCTTTTCCTCCGGCTTCATCAGCCAGACCGGGCAGGGACACTTGCGCATCAGGTGCATGTCGTCGCTGCCGAACAGCAGCCGGCTCCACTCCGGGTTCTCCGCCGTCTTGATCACCAGATCATGCTCGGCCCTGAGCACGGCCCGGATGACCTCGATGAAGCGGATACCGGTCAGCACCTCGATATGGCAGGCGAGCCGGTCGGCATGGGGTACGAGCAGCGATTCGATCCAGGCCCGGCGCTCGGCCATCACCCGATGCCTGGCCTCGACGGATGAGGACCCCGGCGATACGAGCGAGAGATCCAGCATCTCCTCGGGGACGACATCGATGAGGGTCAGCGTCGCCTGGTTGTTCTCGGCCAGGGAGACCGCCCGGGCGAGCCCCGCCTCCCGGGGCGCCGAGGGCTCGACGACATAGAGGATGTTCCGGAAACGATTCATGCGCTCTCCCCTTCCCGAGGTTCGACCGACGATTGGGAGGCCATCACGCGGATGGCCGCTTCCCTTGCCGCATCAGCATAGGGCACCAGCACCAGGTCCACGCCGTCTCGCTCGAAGCGTCGCGCCTCCCGACGATGGGAGACGGCGATGGCCACCTTGCCCGTGAACTCCTGCTGGCGCAGTCCGTGCAACAGCATGCGGTTGACGGCGGGATCCCGGAGGGTGCTGACGACCCAGCGCGCCCGGTTCAGCGGCAGGGTCGCCAGGAACTCCGGATCCTCCGCATCCCCGTAGCAGACCCGGTAGCGGTCGCGTACATGCTGCTGGACGGTGGTGGGATCGAAATCCACCGCCAGCAGGCGGCAACCCCGCGCCCGGAGATCCGCCGCGAGTGCCGCCCCGTAGCGCCCCAGCCCGATCAGCAGCACGTCCACCTCATTGTTGGCCTCGTCCAGGCTGTCGAGTTCCCGGTGCGGCACCTCGCGCTCGAAGATCGACAGCCGCGGCGCCAGGCGCTCATAGAGGGCATGGGAGTAAAGGATCATGTAGGTGGACACGCTGATGGTGATCATGCCGACCAGGGTGATCAGCCCCACCGTCTCCTGTTGCAGGTGCCCCAGGGTCAGCCCCATGGCCGCCAGGATCAGGGAAAACTCGCTGATCTGGGCCACCGTGAGCCCGGCGAGAAAGCCGGTCCGCTTGCGATAGCCCATATAGCCCATGATGGCCATGACGATCAGCGGATTGCCGATCAGCACGAAGAGCGACAGGATTGCCGAGGCACCGAGCTGGGCCCCCAGGGTGCCGAGGTTCAGGGTCGCCCCCAGCTCGATGAAGAAGAACAGCAGCAGGAAATCGCGCAGGCTCACCAGGCGGGAGGCCACCTGTTCGCGATAGGGAGTCGAGGCGATGGACACCCCGGCCAGGAAGGCTCCCACCTCCTTGCTGAACCCAAGGAATTCACCGGCCACGGCGCCGATGACGGCCCAGGCGATGGCGAACAGCATCAGCAGTTCCGAGGAATGAGCCAGACGATGCAACAGCCCCGGCAGTACGTAGCGCATCAGCAAGGCCAGCCCCACCAGCATGGACGCGCCCGTCAGCAGGACCTTCAGGGCTTCCCACCCCATGCTAGCGTCGCCGCCGGCCTGGCCGTAGGCGGTCAGGCCGATCATCACCAGTACCACCACGATGTCCTGCACGATCAGGAAACCGACCGCGATGCGACCGTGCAGGGAATCCACCTCCCGCTTGTCGGACAGCAGCTTGACGATGATGATGGTGCTGGAAAAAGTCAGGGCCACGGCCACGTAGAGGGCGGTCACCGGTGACATCCCAAGCCCCAGGGCGATGAGATAGCCCACTGCCGAGGTAAACACCACCTGCCCCAGACCGGAGGCGAGCGCCACCGGCCCCACGCTCCGGATGATATGCAGGTCGAGCTTCAGCCCTACCACGAACAGCAGCAGGGCGATGCCCAACCGAGCGAACAGCTCGATCTCGGTGCGCTGCTCCACCAGGCCCAGCCCCGATGGCCCGAGCAGGATGCCCACCCCGATGAAGGCGACAATCAGCGGCTGGCGCAGCCACTGGGCGAGTACCCCTCCCAGCACGGCGAGGCCGAGAACCATCCCGATCTGGGCAAACACACTCTCGAGCATGACGGCCACCCTCGCAGCGAGCAGAACAACATCCTGATTGCTCTTACTTTTCAGGCCACATCGCAGCCTTCACTCGAGACTATAATCTAGCCCGTCACGCGCCATTTGGCTCGATGAGATCGAGAGACGGCCGGCGCCGGGAATTATCTCGAGGCTCGAGCCCGGCAGCCGCTCGTGAATTCGCTGCGAGAACGGCACCGGCAGCGAGCGATCCTCCTCGCCCACGATGACCAGCGACACCGGGATGAGGGTCTCGGGGCGGATGGTGGCGGCGAACATCAGCCTTGCCAGGGGCTTCAGCAGCGGGCGAAGCTCGAGTGAGTGCGCGGGGCCGGGCGTCGATTGCCCTCGGCCCCGTCCACGGCCGCAGGGTTACTCGCGGCCGAGAACGCTGGCTTCGACGGCACGCCCCTTCTCCGCGCCGCCCAGCCGAGTCAGGCCATGGGGTGCGGCAATGCGGAAAAAGCGCTCTACCACCTCGTGCGGCGCCGGCCTGGTGGCCAGTGACACCGCCACGAACACCGGCAAGTTGAGCATCAGTCCCCAGAAGCCGGCGTGAATGCCCAGCGGATGCTTCCACACGGTAGTAAAGGCCGTGGTCACCACGAAACCGCTGACGATGCCGGCCATCACGCCAAGCCTGGAGGCGCGCGGCCACAGGAACATGCCGATGAAGGCCGGCAGCACCTGGGTGGCGAAGCCCAGCCCCACCAGCAGGATCATCACCAGACTGCCCGGCTCGGCGATCGCCAGCGGGGCGATCACCAGCGCCATCAGCGGCATGATCATCCAGCGCGCCAGCTTGCCGGTACACGCCTCGGACAGGCCCAGCAGCGGCTGAACCACGTCCTTGCTCCAGGACAGCGCCACCGAGTGGATGAACGGTTCGCTGGAAGACATCGATGCCGCCAGCGTGCCGGCCCCCAGCAGCCCCACCAGCCATACCGGCAGGAACTGCATGGCGTACTCCAGCACCACGGTGTCGGTGCGGGCCAGGTCAGGCAGCGCGAAGATGCCAATGAAGCCCACCACCACCATCGGCAGGATGACCACATAGTAGGTCGGCAGCCAGGTGGCGCTGCGGCGAATGGTGCGCGCCGAGGAAGCGCTCATCCACTGAGTCCACACGGGCGGCATGAAGGAAAACATCGAGACGATGACCGAGGTGGTCCAGAAGCTGAAGCTCATGTCACCACTGGCCCCGGGCAGAGTCAGGAACTCACCGTGCTCGGCCTGCAGCCGCGCGAACAGTGTGCCGACATCGAGCCCGCCGGTGGCGCCATGCAGTGCCCATAGCCCCACCGCCCAGGCCACCACCAGCATCAGCACGCCCTGGAAGGCGTTGGTGCGGCCGATGGCCCGCTGGCCGCTGACGAACAGATAGACGGCGATGCAGGCCAGCACCAGCGGCACGCCCAGCCACACCGGAATCGCCCCGCCGCTCATCACGTTGAGGATGTAGGCGGAGCCAATGGTCTGCAGCACCGCATAGGCGATCGAGCCGATCGACATCACCAGCGAGGCCAGGGCGCCCAGCAGCGGACTCTGGTAGCGGTCGGCGATGGCGCTGGCCTGGGTGACATGGCCGAAGCGCTCGCCGAACTGCCACACCTTGGGGCCAACGTACCAGGCCACCAGCGCCAGGTAGGCCAGGTAGACGGCCACATAGAATACCGGCACGCCCTTGGCATAGGCCCAGCCCGGTGCGCCCATGAAGGTGTAGGCGCTGACGCTGCCGGCGGCGATCAGCAGGTAGAGCGTCACCGGACCCATGCTGCGTCCGGCCACGCCCCACTCCTCGAGGCTGTTCATGCGCCGCCCGCCCCGGGCGCGCAGGCCGATGACCATGGCAATGGCCACATAGGCCAGGGTGATGAGAAGCGGCCAAGGGCTAGTCATGCTTGCCCTCCTGGCGATCGAGCACGCGGTTGGCGATCAGCATCACGGCGAAGCAGGCGAAGATGACCACATAGCTCCACACCACCAGCAGCGGCAGGCCCAGCACCAGTACGGCGCGATTCACCCAGCCGATCACCGGCCAGATACCCGCCGCGATCACGGCGACGAAGGCGATCAATAGCCCCCAGCCGGCGCGGCTGGTGGGCAGTACGACGAAACGGGACATGGCGAGATTTCTCCCACGGTGACGATATGAATGCCTGAACGCTGGATTCGGACCTTACTGCGATGAGGGCGGCGACGGCCAACGCGGCGCGAGCGCCAGGTGCGTCTCCAGCGACTTGCCCAGCTTGAGCACCAGGTGGTCGGCGAAGCGCGGGCCGATCAGTTGCACGCCGAGCGGCATCCCTTCGCGCGAGAAACCGGCGTTGAGCGACAGCGCCGGCTGCTCCCCCATGTTCCATGGCACGGTATAGACGATGTGCTCGAAGGGCCGGCGCGGGTCGTTGGTCGGCGACGGCCAGTCGGCGGGAAAGGTCACGTTGGGGGTGGTGGGAGAGATCACCGCGTCGACGTCGTCGAACACCGCCTCGGTGGCGCGGCGCATGGCCAGGGTCTGCTCGAAGCCGTGCACCGCTTCGACGCCGTCGATCCGCCCGCCGTCGTCGGCCCAGGCGAGGATCGCCGGCAGAACCCGTTCGCGCTGCTCGGGCGCAAGCGCTGCCAGGGCGCTCCACTGGCGCACTCGCCAGAAGCGATCCAGGCCGTCGAGCATCTCGCGGGTCAGCACCGGCGCCAGCGGCACCAGGGCGGCCCCGGCGGCCTCGAGCCGGGCGGCGGCAGCTTCCACGGCGCAAGCGATCTCGTCGTCCAGCGGCAGACCGCAGCCGGCGTCCATCATCACGCCGATGCGCAGGCCGGCCACGTCGAGCTCGAGATTCGTCCAGTCGATCGTCTCCGGCGGCAAGCGCGTGGCGTCGCGGCGGTCGGTGCGTGCCAGGGCCGTCATCATCAGGGCGGCATCGTCGACGCTACGCGTCATGGGGCCGGCGCAGCGCCCCACGTAATAGGGATCGATGGGAATCCGCCCCTGGGTCGGCTTGAAGCCCACCACGCCGCACCAGGCGGCCGGTAGGCGCACCGAACCGCCGATGTCGGTGCCCACGTGCAGTGGCCCGTAGCCGGCCGCGGCGGCCGCCCCCGCCCCGGAGCTGGAGCCACCGGTGTTGCACTCGAGGCGCCAGGGATTTCGGGTCAGGCCGTGAAAGGAGGACAGCCCCGAGGAGAGCATGCCGAAATCGGGACAGGTGGTCTTGGCCAGCAGCAGGGCGTCATCCTCGGCCAGGCGCGCCGCCGGCGGGGCATCTTCGCTGGCCGGGGCCAGCTCACCGAGGCCTGTGCCGCTCGGCACCGGCAGGCCACGGGTGGCAATCAACTCCTTGAGGGTGACGGGCACGCCGTCAAGCGGGCCACGCGGCGCAGCCCGTGCCCAACGGTCGCTCGAGGCCTGGGCCGCCGCCAGGAAGGCATCCGCCCGGAAACCGTAAAGCGCGTTGAGATGCGGCTCCCAGCGATCGATGTGCTGGACCAGGGCCTCGGCGACATCCAGCGGCGAGAGCATCTTCCGGCGATAGGCCGCCAGCAGCTGGGTGGCCGTCATCAAGTGGAGATCTGTCATGAACGCTTCCCTGTCTTGTTATTGGTGCCTTCAGCTTGGCGCCGCCCGGTGTCTCTCGCTATTACAATTACGATGCCAGGGCGTCCACTTTTTGTGTGCACGCATTATCCACCCTCCTCCATTGCCCATTGCCGCCGTTCCCTTCCGCTGCTGGTTGCCACCGCGGCCGGTCAGTCTCGTTCTCCCATCCCCTGTAGCGCCGATGCCAGCAGCCCCAGACAGGCCTCGGTAGCGAAGCTCCGCTGACGATGCCGGTGCAGGCAAAGATCGAGCCGGGTGCGCGGCAGCTCGCCAGGCGCCAGCGGCACGCTGGCGAGTTGGCCGTCGCGGCACTCCCGGGCCACCGCCATGGGCGGCAGAATCAGCAGCGCGGCGCCGGCCATGGCCAGGGCCTTCTGGGTCTCCAGGGAGGCGGCATGGAAGGTCGGCGTCAGGGTCACGCCTCGGTGACGAGCCGCCTCGTCCAGCGCCTGGCGCGCCCCGTAATGCTCGGCGGGCAGCGCCAGGGGATACTCGGCGAGCTGTGCCAGGCGCAGCTCGCCCGCCCCGGCTAGAGGATGGCTCGAAGACATCACCGCGTGGTGCTCGAGACTGCCGCTGGCAAACGGCTGGATGTCATCGTGGCGCGGCATGAAGAAGGTCAGGCCGATGTCGGCGTCACCGCGGCGCAAGGCCTCGACGATCTCGCCGGCGCTGGCGATCTGGATATCGAAGCACAGCCGTGGATGGCGCTCGCTCAATTCGGCCAGCGTCGGCGCCAGCAGGCCGGCGACCACCCCCTCGGCCACTCGCAGGCTGACCCGACCGGTCCGCAGCCCCTTGAGGTCGGCGATATGCTCCTGCACCCGCTCGAGATCGCGCAGGGTGCGCCGGGCCTGCACGGCCAGCAACTCTCCCGCGGCGGTGAGGCGAATGCCGCCGGGCCCGCGCTCGAGCAGCGGCGCTCCGAGCTGATGCTCCAGCAGGTCGATCTGGCGGCTGATCGCGGTGGGCGCGATGTGCAGGCGCCCGGCAGCCTCGCGCAGCGAGTGGCTATGGGCCACGACGTCGAAGTAGCGCAGGGCTCGCCAGTGCATGGCTCAGCCTGCCGGCGCGTCAGTCGGCGCCGAGACGTCGCGCCGCATGATGGTCACCGCCTCGCCGCGATATTCTCGCTCCTCGACGTCCCGCCAGCCGAGCCGCCGATAGAGTGCCTGCTGGTCTGGCGTGTAGAGATAGAAGCGCTCGACGCCGTGGGCCCAGGCCTCTTCTTCCACCCGCCGCACCAACCGTGAGGCGATGCCACGGCCGCGCCACTCGGGCAGCACGTAGACCGAGGCCAGCCAGGGCGTCAGCTCGCGGCGGTCGCTCATGTCATCGACCACCAGGCTAGCCATGCCCACCGGCCGCTCATCGTCCATGACGGCAAACACCGAGGGCACGCCGGCCGGGCCACAGTCGGCACGAAAGTGCGCGATGGCGGCGGCGAGATCCTGGCCGGGGTTCAGGTGGCCCCATTCGGCGTGGGTCCAGCCGGCCAGGGTGGCAACATGCGGCGAATGAGCGTCGATACGGACGAGAGGCAGGCCTGAGTCCATGGCAAAATTCCTGTCGAGGTGGCGTGACGTGGCCAGGCGGCGTGCGGCCGGCCCGGCAAAACGCCACAGTATCCCCGTTCTGGCCGATGCTAGCCAGGGGCGTTCTCCCCTGCCTGGAGCTCGCCGCGGCTCAACCGCTGGCCAGCAGCTTGATCCCCAATCCCGACAGGCAGAGACCCACGATTCGCTCGATCCAGGCGGTGATGCCGCGTATGCGTGCCTGGAGAGCCGGCAGGGTGAGCACGGCCGCCACTACGGCAAACCATGTCATATGACAGGCAATGACATAGAGGCCGTAACCCAGCTCGACATCGAGCGGCGTGCGGGGCGATACCACCTGGCTGAACAGCGAAACGATGAACAGCATGGTCTTGGGATTGAGGGCATTGCAGGCAAAGCCCATCCAGAACACCGACCCTCGAGCGGATCGTCCCATCGCCGGGCGCCCTTCGTCACCTGGCGGACGTTCGCTGACGTTCCCCGGGAGCCGAGCCCGGATGTCGGGCCAGAACGCCGACAGTCCTAGCCAGATCAGGTAAGCGGCCCCCAAGTAGCGCAGCAGCGACAATATCCAGGCCTGACTGGCGAACACCACGCCCAACCCAAACAGGGTATAGGCCAGGTGAACCGAAACGCCGCAGCCGATGCCAATCGCGCACCACACTCCGGCACGCCTACCCCGTACCAGCGCCACCCGGGTGACCATGGCGAAATCGGGGCCAGGACTGATGACGGCCAGGCCGGTGATGATGGCAACGGCAATGATCTCGGCTTGGGCAATGCTATCCATGTCTGCTCCCTTGCGTTGTTGGCGACAGGAGTATGAAATCAACCGGGCACGCGGAAAATCGAAAATCATTCGGATACGTTGTGAGCGAACGTCACAGAAAACGACAGCTGCCCCCGCTGGCCCCACTGCCGGCATTCGAGGCGGCCGCCCGTCATCAAAGCTTCTCGCGCGCCGCCGAGGAACTGCACCTGACCCATGGCGCAATCAGCCGGGCAGTGGCCCAACTCGAACAGCGCCTGGGCGTTCAACTGTTCGTCCGGCGGCGCCGCAGGGTGTATCTCACCCTGGCGGGAGAGCGGCTGATGCGGGTCACGAGCGATGTGCTCGATCGTCTGGACGACGCGGCCGAAACGCTGCGCCGACATGAAGGAAGCTCGCCGATCCTGACCGTTTCCTGCGAACCGAGCCTGGGCATGCGCTGGCTGATGCCGCGCCTGGGAATATTTCGCACGCTAAATCCCGATCTCAATATCGACCTGAGGCTGGCGGGAGGCCCGATCGACCTGCTGGAAAGCGGCTGCGACGCCGCGATTCGGCACACCAGTTTCGCCCTGCCAGACCGCGACGTGGTCACCCGGCTGTGGCCCGAGTATGCCGGGCCGGTATGCGCGCCCATCTGCTGGGAGACGGCCATTGGCCGCGACCTTTCCCGTGCCAGGTGGCTACACAGTCGCACGCGCCCTGAGGCCTGGCGCGACTGGCAGCGCGAGAGCGGCTATCAGGGGTCGCCGGACAGCGAGCAATTCTTCGATCACTTCTTCTTCGCCCTCCAGGCGGCGGTCGACCGTCTGGGGACCGCAATCGGTCCGCTGCCACTGGTCGACGATGACTTGCGGTCTGGCAGGCTCATCGCGCCCATGGGCATGGTGGCAACGGGATACGATTACGTGCTGCTCACCCGGGACTCGCCCGACGCCGATCCTCGCATCGCACGCTTTTCGGCCTGGCTGATGCAGCAGGCGCAGGACCTTTCGGCAAGCACCGGGCACGACAGTCTAGCGACGGATTCGCGGTAGCCACGGGCATGCATGGAGCACCAGGCGAGGCACGGCCAGAATGCTGTGGCCAACCGCTGATGCCGCGCACTAGACTCGAGGGCTCGGTCACCAGGGAAGATGTCCATGTCCACCAGCCTCGAACAGCGCGCGCTCAAGCTCTCCATCATGATGACCCTGCTGGTCTCGAGCCTGGGGGTCGCCTTCGGCCTGCTGGCCGGCTCCCGCTCGATCCTCTTCGACGGGGTCTTTTCGACCATCGATGCGGCCATGTCAGCCCTGGCGCTGGTGGTGACGCGACTGATCGCCCGCGAGGTCAGCCAGCGCTTCCAGCACGGCTACTGGCACCTGGAGCCGCTGGCGGCGGCGCTCAACGGCTCGATCCTGCTGCTGCTGTGCTTCTACGCCTTTCTCAACGCCATCCAGGGGCTGATGGCGGGCGGCCACGAACTGGCCTTCGGCGTGGCCATCGTCTATGCGGTGGTGGTGGCCGCGGTGTGCTTCTCCATGACCGCCTACCAGCGCCGGCTCAACCGCGACGTCGGCTCCGAGTTCGTGCGCATCGACATGCACGGCTGGCTGATGGCGGGCCTGATCACCGGTGCGCTGCTGGTGGCCTTCGTGATCGCGCTGATTCTCGAGCGCACCCCTTACGCCTATCTCACGCCCTACGTCGACTCGCTGCTGCTGGCGATCCTGACCCTGGCCTTCCTGCCGGTGCCGATCGGCATCGTGCGCCGGGCCATGAAGGAGGTGTTCCTGATCGCACCGAGCGCGGTCGACCGCGAAGTGCACGCCGCTATGGCGCCGGTAATGGCGCGCGACGGCCTGCTGGAATACAGCAGCCACGTGGCCAAGGCCGGCCGCGGGCACTTCATCGAGATCCATATCGTCACCCGGCCCGACTTCGCCGCCGAGCGCGGCGTGGCCGAGCTCGACGAGGTCCGTGCGGCCATCGCCGCGGGGCTGAGCATTCCCGCCGAGCACCGCTGGTTCACGGTGTCGTTCACCGCCGATCCGGCCTGGACCTGAGCCGGCCACGCCACCTGCCTCCGGGGAGGCGTGACCGGCCCGCGAGTGAAGTGGGCTGGCGTCCTGCCCTTACCCGCCGTCCGCGGCGCGCTCCAAGTCAGCGATGACGAACTTCTCCATCCGCATCATCGCCTCCATGGCGCGCCGGGCCCGCCCGGGATCGGGGTCGCGCATCAGCTCGTGCATGCGCACGGGCACCACCTGCCAGCGCAGCCCCCAGCGATCCTGGAGCCAGCCGCACTGGATGGGGCTACCGCCCTCGCTGAGGGCGTTCCAGTAGTGGTCCACTTCTGCCTGGTCGGCGCAGTCGATGTGCAGCGAGATCGCTTCGGTGAAGGGCATGCCGGGCCCGCCGTTCATCGCCAGGTAACGCGCCCCATCGAGGACGAACTCCACCAGCAGCACCTCGCCGGCCGGCACGCTCGGGGTGTCGACCGGCGAGTGCACCACCCGCTCGATGCGGGAATCGGGGAATACCGAGACGTAGAAGCGGGCTGCCTCTTCCGCCTGGCCATCGAACCACAGGAAAGGCGTGATCCGGTGCATATCGCGTCCTCCCGGCAGGCACCCGCCTGCCACTGAATCGTAGAAAATGGCTTGAGAGACACCGGCCGGCGACGCGCCCCGGCCGGCATGCATAGACGACATCGTCTATTCGACGACGACCATCTCGAAGCCCCCATAGATCAGCCGCTTGCCGTCGAAGGGCATGGGATTGGCCTCCGGCGACAGGCGCGGGTCCTCCATAATCCGGGCCATGGCCTGGTCGCGAACCTCCCGAGACGGCCAGTGCACCCAGGAGAACACCACGCTCTCGTCGGGCTTGCGCTTCACCGCCATCGTGAAGGAGGTCACCTCGCCTTCCGGGACGTCGTCGCCCCAGCATTCCACCACCTTGAGGGCACCATACTCCTTGAACACCTCCGCTGCTTTCCTGGCATGTTCGATGAAGGCCTGCCGGTTGGCGGTAGGCACGGCAGCCACGAAACCATCCACGTAGTTCATGAGGGATCTCCCGTCTCGTCTTTGGGGGGCAGCTCGCGCACCGGGCGAACCTCGATGGTGCCCAGTCGCGCCGGGGGAATGCCCCCGGCCAGGCGCAGCGCCTCGTTGAGGTCGCGGGCCTCGAGCAGATAGAAGCCGGCCAGCTGCTCCTTGGTCTCGGCGAAGGGGCCGTCGGAGACCAGCGTCTCGCCGTCGCGTCGACGCACGCTGGTGGCGCTTTCCACCGGCTGCAACGCCCGGCCGGTGACGAAATGGCCCTGCTCGGTCAGGCGCTCGACGCAGCCCAGACATTCCTGGTTGAGGTCGTGCCAGTCGCGCTCGGACATAGCCTCGATCAACTGCTCCTGGTAATACACCAAGGCGACGTACTGCATGCCTTCCTCCTTGTGTCGTCGACACGCTGGGATCACGGACACTGCTCGCTGGGCGTGGCGACCATCCACTGCACGCCGAAGCGGTCGGTCGCCATGCCGAAGCCCTTGGCCCAGAAGGTGGCCTCGAAGGGCATCTGCACCTGGCCGCCCTCGGCCAGGCGTTGGAACACCTCCGCCGCCTGGTCGACGTCCTCATAGTCGAGGAACACCTGGGCCCCCTGGGGCGCCTGGTAGCAATCGCCCAGCATGTCGGCGCCCATCAAGCGATGACCGCGAACATTGAGCGAGGCGTGGGCGATCCGATCGTGCCACTCGGCCGGCACCTCGGCGGCGGCCGGAGTCTCGCCGAAGGTCAGCATCGCCTCCAGGTGGCCGCCGGTGACCTCGGCGTAGAAGGCCATTGCCTCGCGGCAGTTGCCCGCAAAACTGAGGTGCACCTGAAGCCCACGGGGCAGTCTGGCCTGGGCGACGTGCCGCTCCAGCCCGTCGCCGGGCTCGAAGTCCTGCATGGTAAAGTAGCGGCGCAGTTCCAGGGTGACGTGGCCATCGCCGTCCTCCGGGGGCCACTGCCTGGCCCACTCGATGGCCTCTTCCAGGGAGTCGACCTCGAGCACGCTGTAGCCCGCCAGCAGCTCCTCGGTGGCCGCGAAGGGCCCCTGGACGACCCGCGGCTCACCGTCGCGAAACGCGATCCGGCAGCCCTCCCCGCTGGGACGCAGACCGTCGCCAGTGACGAAGACGCCGGCGCGGATCATCCGCTCGTTGTAGTCCGACATGGCCTTCAGCAGCTCCTGGCTCGGCAGCTCGCCCGCCTCGGTGGCCGCGTCGGCCTTGCGCATCAGCATGTAGCGCATGACATCGTTCCTCCTGCCTGTGGGGACCTCTCGCCCGGTGTTGCTTCGCCGGTGAGATAGTCAGGAGTCGCGCGGCGAACAGGCGAATCGACAGCCCGGCGAATTTTTTTTTTCGTTACGCCGGCGAGCCGCGGCCATGGGCGGCGCCGACAGAGGGGGGAAGC
Organism: Halomonas sp. B23F22_20; assembly: GCF_043496985.1. NCBI lineage: Bacteria > Pseudomonadati > Pseudomonadota > Gammaproteobacteria > Oceanospirillales > Halomonadaceae > Halomonas > Halomonas sp. B23F22_20. The sequence continues at coordinate 18,707 of NZ_JBIEKH010000022.1, read as the reverse complement.
GCGGCATCGCCAGGGGCGAGGGCTTCCAGCTCCGCCAGGCGACGCTCCAGGAAGCGCCGCTCGGGTTCCTGCACCGTCAGCGCCAAGGCCCGCTCATAGGCATGACGAGCCGCCTCGCGGTGACCGGCACGCCGATGCAGATCGGCACGGGCGGCGTGGAAGAGGTGGTAGTCGACCAGTTGATGGTGCTCGGCCAGCGCCTCGAGCAGTGCCAGGCCGGCCTCGGGCGAATCGTGCATCGCCACGGCCACCGCGCGATTCAGTTCGATGACCGGGGAAGGCTGGCGCTGCTGCAAGGCTCCGTAGAGCATCACGATACGCCGCCAGTCGGTGGCCTCGGCGCTTCCCGCCTGGGCATGCACCGCAGCAATGGAGGCCTGCAGGGTATAGGGATCGGTGGGCGTCAGCGCCAGGGCCCGCTCCAGCCAGGCCATCCCGGCCTGGATCTGCCGAGCATCCCAACGGCGGCGATCCTGTTCTTCCAGTGGCACCAGCTCGCCTCGCGCGTCCTCTCGCGCCTCGCGGCGAGCATGATGGAGTCGCATCAGGGCCAGCAGGCCGAACACCTCGCCCTGGGGCAGCAGGTCGGCGAGGGCCTCGCCCAGGCGGATCGCCTCGTCGGCCAGGTGCACGTCGACGACCCGGTCGCCGTCGCTGCACGAATAGCCCTCGTTGAAGATCAGGTAGATCACCCCCAGCACGCCGGGCAGCCGTGTCGGCAGCTCGGCGGCATCGGGCACCTCGTAGGGAATGCCGGCGTTGCGCAACCGGCGCTTGGCGCGAACGATGCGCTGGGCCAGCGAGGCCGGGCGCTGCAACAGCGCACTGGCGACCTGCTCGGTGGTCAGCCCGGCCATCTCGCGCAGGGTCAGTGCCAGGCGGTCGGACATGGACAGCGCCGGATGGCAGCAGGTGAACAGCAGCCGCAGAGGGTCGTCCGCGATGTCACGGGCTTCCTCCCCCTCACCCTCGTCGGGCACCAGCAGGTGGGCATGTTGGCGGGCCGTCTGGCGACGCCGGATCTGATCGATGCCGCGGCGATGGCCGACCCGGATCAGCCAAGCGACCGGCGCGTCGGGCACACCTTCCCCCGGCCAGCGGGCGACGGCCGCGGCGAAGGCGTCGTGCATGGCCTCCTCGGCGGCATCGAAATCGCCGAGGCGGCGAATCAGCGTCGCCCGCACGCGGGGAGCGTGCCGGCGATAGAGAGACTCGATGGAGACCTGGACCTGCATGGCGATAGCGCTCCCGGGGCCGTTCCCTGGCACGGCGGCCATGGCCAAGCCCGACACGGCCATGTCACAAGCCCGTTCGGACGCCCTGGCGCCAGCCTCCAGCATAGTCGCTGCCGGCCGCGGACGGTCGATCAACCTTCGTCGGAAGCCCGCTCAGCCCAGCCGCCCCACGCTCAGCTGGGCAGGGGCAACCGCACGTCGAACTTGTTGCGCTTGCGGGAGATCAACGTCCGGAACTTGTGGACCCCGTCGCCGGCATACAGCACCTCGTCGCAAAAGCGATCGTAGGCGTCCATGTCTGCCACCGACACGATCAGCACGAAATCCACGTCACCGGTGACCTGGTAACACTGGTTGACGACGGCGAGGCCTGAACGCGATCGATGAACCGCCGATACAGCGCTTTATCGTCCCGGGCCATGGTGACCTCGACGACGATATGCAGTGTTACGCCGACTTTCTCCGCCGCCAGCAGTGCCATTTCACGCTCGATCACACCGCTCTCGCGCAGTCGCCTCACTCGCTTGAGACAGGCTGAAGGTGAAAGCCCCACCCTGTCGGCCAGGGCCTGGTTGGTGAGGCTTGCATCATTCTGCATACACTCGAGGAGGCGCCAATCCAGTCGGTCCATGGTGAAGAATCTGTCTATTTCGGGCGTGAAACGGCAGATACTATGTCGATTCACCCGACAACGACAGCGGATTTTTCAGGATATCCATAGAGTATGGGCCACGACATTACCTCCCCTTCCTCGATGGATCGAAGATGCGCGCCTCACGCCTGACACCCGCCGTTCGCACCGCCCTTTCACTGCTGGATGAAACCAAGGTCGTCTACCTCGAGCTGCTCAAGATCATGGTACCTGCCCTACTGATCGTGAAATGCCTCGAGCTATTGGGCATGACCACGCTACTCGGGCAGTGGCTAGCCCCCGTCATGACTCCCTTGGGACTTCCCGAACCACTCAGTCTTGTCTGGGCGGCCACCTTGCTGACCAACATCTATACCGGGGTCGTGATCTTCCTCGACGTCTCTCGAGACATGTCGCTGAGCGTGGCCCAGGTAACGGTGCTCGGCAGCCTGATGGCGATCGGCCATTCGCTGCCCGTCGAGGGTGCCGTTGCTCGCAAGGCCGGCATTCCATGGTGGCTGACGCTGACCCTGCGTATGGGGGGTGCCTGGTTACTTGCCTGGAGCCTGCACCTGGCCTACTCACTGGGGAACGGGTTACAGCATGTCAATCGCCTCGCCTGGGAGTCGGCGCCCCAGGATGTTTCCCTGGACACATGGCTGTGGCAGCAACTACAGACGCTCGCCACCATCTTCGTCGTGATCATGGCCCTCATCGCCATCTTGCGGCTCCTGCGTCGCCTGGGTATCGAGCGGGTGATTCATCGCCTGCTCGCCCCCTGTCTTCGCTGGCTTGGCATCGGTCCTGATGCCGCCAACATCACGGTGATCGGCATCACGCTCGGCCTCAGCTATGGCGCCGGAATGCTGCTGCACGAGACGCGCTCCGGCCGGCTGACATCTCGCGACGTGCTGTTGACCCTCAGTTTCCTGGGCCTGTGTCACAGCCTGATCGAGGACACCTTGCTGATAATGCTCATGGGCGCCGATGCGTCGGGCATTCTGTGGGCTCGACTCGGGTTTTCCCTGGTAGTGGTCACCCTGCTCGCCCGCCTTCCCCATCACCGACTCGCTCGCCTCGAGTCGAGAAGACGCTAGCGTTTCTCCAGCCTGGCAGGCGCCAGGCTTGCTATAACAAGCGACCCTCCCGGACCGTTCAGCCGAAAACCTGTCCGACTGTCCGGCTCTCACTCGACGAAAGTGATATCCGCCACCTCGACCACTTCGCCGCTGACCCGCACATCCGCGAGTTCCAGGCCCTCGATGACCAGCTCCACGGCGATGCGGCTCGGCCGCCCGGTGAAGCGCCCCTGGGCGATCGACAGGGTCGTGCCGCGGGCGAGCCCGTGCTTGTGCAGGTAGGCCGCCGCGGGTCCGGCAGCGCTACCCGTCGCCACATCCTCGACCCGCCCGGCGTTGTCCCAGGTGCGGCCCTCGAAGCGTTCCACGTCGAGCACATAGACGAACTTGGCGCCGTGGGCCTCGAGCAGCGACGACAGGTCGGCGACCTGGAAGGCGACCCGCTCCAGGCCGCCGACCATCGGCAGGATCAGATAGGGCAAGCCGGTGGAGACCACCTCGGCCGGATAGCGACGCCGCCCGTCGGGCGCCAGGCCCAGGGCCTGGTGAAACTCACCGACTTCGTCATGCGTCAGCGTCTTGAGGAAGGCGGGTCGTCCCTGGGCCATGGTCGCCGTGAAGCGGCCGTCTCGCCAGGCGCTGGTCAGCGCGACCGTGCGCCGGCCGAGCCTGACCCGCCACTCGTGGCGATCGCCGTCGCCGAACGCCTGGTGTAGATAATAGGCCAGGCCCAGCAGCGGGTGCCCGGCGAAGTCGAGTTCTTCCTCGAGGGTGAAGATCCTCGCCGCGAAGGCATCGCCCTCGCGCCAGACGAAGATCGACTCGAACTGACGCATCTCCCGGGTCAGGGCCTGCATTTCCACCGTCGACAGGCCTTCGGCCTCGGGAAAGATCGTTAGTCCGTTGCCACTGAGCCGCTCGGCGCTGAATACGTCCACCAGCTTGGCGTTCATGTCGCTCTCCAGAAGTGAGTGGCCGAGAGGCAATGCCGCCCCACCGTCAGCCAAGAATGAAGATCACGCAGGCTGCGGTGAGCGCGCCCATGCTGCCGTTGAACACCCGCCAGGCGCGCGGCCCCTTGAGCCAGCGGCCGATGGCCATGCCGAACCCCGCCCACATCGAGATGCAGGGCAGCGCCACCAGTTCGGCGAAGCCGGCCAGCACCAGGGCGTTGACGACGGTGTTGCCACCCTCGGGCAGGAAGCTCGCCATCAGCGTCAGGCCCATCACCCAGGCCTTGGGGTTGGCGAACTGGAAGGCCGCCGCCTGCCAGAAGCTCTGGGGGCGCCCCTCGGCATCGCCGAAGCGGGGCGGCGGCGCCGTGGCGATGCCCCAGGCCAGGTACAGCAGGTAGAGGCTGCCGGCCACGCGCAGCAGGGTCTGCACCAGCGGGAAACGCTCGAAGACCATGCCAAGGCCCAGGGCGATGGCCGAGAACAGTACGAAGCAGCCGCCCATGATGCCCAGCAAGTGCGGCAGGGTGCGCCGGAAGCCGTAGTTGGCGCCGGAGGCGGTGAGCATCACGTTGTTAGGGCCGGGCGTGATGGTCATGGAGATCATGAACAGCGACGCGGGCCCGAAGGCGGCCAGAGTGTCCATCTAAATTGTACCCCTACAATCCTGGTGAATGGGTTTATTTATGCCGACTTTTCTGAGCATAATGGGCACAATTACGACGTCAAAGGTTTTATTGTCACCATGACAATCTGGACTCCGACACTCGCCGACGGCGGCCCACGCTACCGGCGCATCGCCGAGGCCATGGCCGAGGCGATCGGCAGCGGCGACCTCAACCCGGGTGAGAAGCTACCGCCGCAGCGCCAGCTGGCCGACCGTCTGGGCGTCACCGTGGGCACCATCACTCGCGCCTACGCCGAGGCCCAACGCCACGGCTGGGTCGAATCCCGGGTCGGCAGCGGCACCTATGTGCGTCGAGCGGCCGAGGATGACCACGTCCCCTTCTTCCGCGCCGGCCAGCCGGCGGGTGACGGCGTCATCGACATCAGCATGAGCCTGCCGCCGCCCCATCCGCTGCGCGCTCGCGGCCTGCAGCGCGCCCTGGAGGGCATCGCCGCGTCCCCCGATGCCCTGCAGGCCGCCACCGAGTATCAGCACGAGGCAGGTAGCGAGGCCCAGCGGGCACGCATCGCCGCCTGGCAGGGCAGCCACGGCCTGCCCGACGACCCCACGCGCCTGCTGATCACCCAGGGCGGCCAGCACGGCATTCACCTGCTGGTGCACAATCTCGCCCAGCCGGGCGACCTGGTGGCCGCCGATGCCCTCACCTACCCCGGCTTCGTCTGCGCCGCCCAGCAGGCCCATCTGCGCCCGATGGCGGTACCGATGGACGCCGACGGCTTGGACGTGGAGGCCCTGGCCCGGCTGTGCGCCCGCCAGCCACCCCGTCTGCTCTACACCACCCCGGACCTCAACAACCCCACCGGGGCACGGCTCAGCGAGGCCCGCCGCGAACGCCTGGTGGCCCTGGCCCGCGAACACGACATCTGGCTGATCGAGGATGCCGTGCAGTACCTGCCCGAGGCCCAGCGCGGCACGCCGCTGATCGACCTGGCCCCGGAGCGTACCCTGCACATCTTCAGCACCTCCAAGGTACTGGCCGGTGGGCTGCGCATCGGCAGCCTCACAGTGCCGGAGCAGCTGCAGGAGCGCCTCTGCTCGGCCCTGCGCTCCCAGAGCTGGATGGTGCCGCCGCTGATGGTGGAGGCGGCCTGCCGCTGGATGGAGGATCCCGACAGTCGCGAGCTGCTGCGCTGGCAGATCGACGAGCTGGCCGCCCGCCGCCGCCTGGCACTGGACCGCCTGGCTGCCTACGCGCCGCTGTGCCGCGAGGGCTCGTCGTTGATCTGGCTGCCCCTGCCGGAGGGACGACGCAGCAGCGAGGTGCAGGCGCTGCTGGCCCGACGTGGGGTCAAGGTCTCCACTCCCGAGCCGTTCTGCATGGGCAGTGAGCCGGCGCCCCAGGCCATTCGGCTGTGCCTGGGCCCGGCCGAGACCCGCGAGACCCTAGATCGAGCGCTGACGATCGTCGACGAGCTGCTATCCGAGCCGCCCTCGTCGCCCTGGCAGACGCTTTAACGCTCGCCAGGCTCGACACCAGCGGCTCGGACGCATGACGACCAGGCCGGCGACGGGTGTAGGGACGGGGATTCACCCCAAGCGTGCAAGGTGGCGCAACATGGCACCATTGGGGTGCAATCTCGTCACGAGGCGGCTCACTCGCCCCGTGACGGTGCCGAGAAAGCACTGACATGGCGCAATATGCGCCAGAATGGAACACTAATTGCTTCTCTCCGATGAATCTTGCCATTCCCCATGCATCAGGAGAGATCATTCCCGTGGATATCACGAGTGCCGTCGAGACCCTGACCCAGAGCGCCAACACGCTATTCATCCTGATCGGCGCCATCATGGTGCTGGCCATGCACGCCGGCTTCGCCTTCCTCGAGGTGGGCACGGTGCGCCACAAGAACCAGGTCAACGCCCTGGTCAAGATCATGACTGACTTCGGCGTCTCGGCGCTGGTCTACTTCTTCGTCGGCTATTACATCGCCTACGGCACCCACTTCTTCGCCGGCGCCGAGGAACTGACCGCCGGCCACGGCTATGCCCTGGTAAAGTTCTTCTTCCTGATGACCTTCGCCGCGGCGATCCCGGCCATCGTTTCCGGGGGCATCGCCGAGCGCGCCCGCTTCTACCCCATGCTGGTCGCCGCCGGGGCGATCGTCGGGCTGGTCTACCCCTTCTTCGAAGGTATCGTCTGGAACGGCAACTACGGCCTGCAGGACTGGCTCGCCGCCACCTTCGGCGCCGGCTTCCACGACTTCGCCGGCTCCGTGGTGGTGCACGCCTTCGGCGGCTGGGTGGCGTTGGTGGCGCTGCTGCTGCTGGGCGCCCGCCGCGGCCGCTATCGCGGCGGCAAGGTAGTGGCCTTCGCGCCCTCCAACATCCCCTTCCTGTCGCTGGGCGCCTGGATCCTGACCATCGGCTGGTTCGGCTTCAACGTCATGTCGGCCCAGACGCTGGACAGCATCAGCGGCCTGGTGGCGGTCAACAGCCTGATGGCCATGGTCGGCGGCATCCTGGTCGCCATGGTGCTGGGCAAGAAGGACCCGGGCTTCATCCATAACGGCCCGCTGGCCGGCCTGGTGGCGGTCTGCGCCGGCTCCGACCTGATGCACCCGATCGGTGCACTGGTCACCGGCGGCGTGGCCGGCGCGCTGTTCGTGTGTCTCTTCGAGTGGGCGCAGGAACGCGTCGAGCGCCTCGACGACGTGCTGGGCGTGTGGCCGCTGCACGGAGTGTGCGGCGTGTGGGGCGGCATCGCCGCGGGCATCTTCGGCCAGGCGGGGCTCGGCGGCCTCGGTGGCGTCAGCCTGATGGCCCAGCTGATCGGCTCGCTGGCTGGCGTGGCGGTCGCGGTCATCGGCGGCCTGGTGGTCTACGGCCTGGTGGCCAAGGTCTCCGGGCTGCGCCTCAGCCAGGAAGAGGAGTTCAACGGCGCCGACCTGAGCATTCACCGCATCGGCGCCACCTCGATGGATTGAAGCGCATCGAACCGACACGACGCGGGGCCCAACGGGCCCCGCACGCTACGCCTGGCGCCGTTCTCCTCGCTCCTTTCCCCTTGCACCTCGCCCCTTGCTCCTCACTCCTCCAGCGTCTCTCCCGAACCGCCGAGTTCCGCCGGCACATCCTTCATCTTGGGCAGCCCATCGGGAATGCGCAGCACCGATTCCTGGTAATGCACGTGCAGTTGGGGCGCGAAGGCCAGGCCGGGCAGCAACGCCGCATAGACATCGACCAGCCCCATGCCCGGGTGCTCGGTCAGCACGTGCCCGCCGCAGCGTCGACACCAGCGGCGCCGGCTGGCGGACGTCTTCTGGTAGCTCTCCAGCGCCTCTTCCCCCTGAGTGATCCGCACCGCATCGGGTTTCCAGAGGGTAAAGGCATTCACCGGGCCGGCCGACCAATGCCGGCAGGACTCACAGTGGCAATAGCCCATCGCCTCGGGCTTGCCCTCGACCTCCAACTGGACGGCGCCACAGAAGCAGCCGCCTTGATAGCGCTCGCTCATTGATCACCTCTCTGCGCTAACGGGTTGCCTGTCCCGTTGAGTGTAGTGCGCAGCCTGTTGTCGAACCGCATCACGCCGCTTCCGTGAGACGTCGAAAGTGGATCTTCCATCGCCCAGCACCTACACCTTCTACATGACCATGCCGGATACAGGGAAAGTCGAGGGCCGCGGGGCACGGGGCGTGCTGCGCTTTCTGGGACTGGTGGCGCTCGGCGGCGTGATCGGCGGCGTGGCGGCGCTAGCCGCCGTGGGCTTCGTCAGTGCTGTGCTGTGGCTCAACGACCTGCTGCTGATCTCTCCGCGCGGGCGCATGATGTTCGACCATCCCGAATGGCTGGCGGTGGCCACTGTTCTGGTGCCGACCCTCGGCGGCTTGGTGGTCGGCCAATTGCACCGCGCCATTCCCGAGGGACGCCCTCACACTCCCGCCGATGCCATCGCCGCCGTACAGACCCGGCGCGGCCGGCTGCCACCGCGAGCCGGAGCGCTCTCCGCTCTCTCCGGCCTGGTGTCGCTGGGCGCCGGCGCCTCGGTAGGCCAGTACGGCCCACTGGTGCACATGGGGGCGAGCCTCGGCTCAGCGGGTGCGCGCCTGCTGCGGCTGGGGCGCTCGGAGGACAACATCACCATCGCCTGCGGGGTAGCGGCGGCCATCGCCACCGCCTTCAACGCCCCGCTGGCCGGCATCGTCTTCGCTCATGAGGTCGTGCTACGCCACTATGCCCTGCGCGCCTTCGCCCCGGTGGCAGCCGCGGCGCTGGTCGGCCATGTGATCGCCGGCGAGGTACTGGACCGCGGCGCGCTGTTTCATGTGATCGATCTCGCCATTCCTCGTCCCTGGGAGTTCGCCGTGTTCCTGGCCATCGGTGGGCTGGGCGCGCTGGTGGCCGGCGGCTACATGAATGCCATTCTCGGCGTGGGCCGACTGGCCAAGCGCCTGCCGCTGCCCGCCCCGCTGCGCCCGGCACTGGCCGGATCGCTGCTCGGCGTGACCGCACTCTGGGTGCCCGATATCCTCGGCATGGGTCAGGAGACGCTGCGCTTCGCCACCATCGCCGGGGCCTTCGGCGGCACCGAACTGGTGGTGGTGATGGCGCTCAAGCTGGCCGCCACCGCGCTGTGCCTGGGGATGGGCTTCGGCGGCGGGGTGTTCAGCCCGGCGCTGGTGATCGGCACCCTGTTCGGGGCCCTGTGCGGCACCCTGGTGGCGATGGCCGGCGGCGCCCAGGACACCTTCGTTTTCTATGCCATCTGCGGCATGGTGGCGGTCACCGCGCCGGTGATCGGCGCGCCCCTGACCAGCCTGCTGATCGTCTTCGAGCTCACCGGCAGCTATGCGCTGACCACCGCGGCGCTGGCCAGCGTGACCCTGGCGAGCCCCATCGCCGCCCAGCTGTTCGGCCGCTCGCTGTTCGACATCCAACTCACGGCCCGGGGCCTGGACCTGTCCTCGGGGCGCAGCCGGGCGGTGCTGGAGGACGCGCGACTGGGCGACCTGCTGAGCCAGGAGGGCGTGACCCTGCGCCCCGAGACATCGGTCGACGAGGCCGTCAGGGCGCTGGGCCAGGCGGGCCACGGCGAGGCCTATCGGGTGGACGACAAAGGGCACTACCTTGGCAGCCTCACCCTGGCCAACCTGGAGGTGATGCGCGAAGCCGGCCAAGGGACGACACCGATTGCCGAGTGCCCCACTACACCGCGCCCGGTGCTGGGGCCGGAGACCTCGGTGTGGATGGCCATGCGCCATCTGCAAGAGGTCACCGGCGAAGCCATCGCCGTGGTCGACGAGCACGATGTCTTCCACGGCGTGGTTTTCGAGGCCAGCATCGCCCGGGCCTTCCTGCGCTACAGCGATGAACTCAGGCGGGAGGAACATGGTACTGGCTAGACGACCCAAAGGCGCCCTCGCCCGGATCGCGTTATCACTGACGCTACTGGTACCACTGGCGAGCGCGACGACCTCTGCCCAGAGCCCTCCGAACGCCGAGCCAAGGGCCGAACCGCTGACGGTGCTGAGCTGGGGCGGCTCGTACGAGCGTGCCCAGCGCCGCGCCCTGTTCACGCCTTTCATCGAGGCCACCGGGGTTCCGGTCAAGGTAGAGCGTTACGACGGCGGACTGACGGCGCTGCGCCGCGCGGTACAAGAGGATAAAGTGCCCTGGGACGTGATCGACATGACCCGCAGCGAGGCCATGGCCGCCTGCGCGGAGGGTCTGCTCGAGCCACTATCGCCGGATATCGTCGCGCCGGCGCCGGACGGCACGCCCGCCGAGCATGACTTCATCCAAGGCGCCTTCGGAGCCTGCAGCATCACCCACTCGGTATTCGCCACCGTGGTCGCCTATCGCACCGACGCCTTCCCCGGCCGGCGCCCCACCGAGATCGCCGACCTCTTCGACCAGCGCCGCTTCCCCGGCCCTCGGGCACTGCAGCGCACCCCGTCAGTGAACCTGGAGTGGGCGCTGCTTTCCTACAACGTGCCGCGGGAGGAGCTGTACCGGCTGCTCAGCACCCGCCGCGGCCTGTCGCTGGCCCTGTCGAGGTTGGCCGGCCTCGAGGACCTGCGCTGGTGGGAGACCGGCAGCACGCCCGCGGAGCTGCTGATCGACGGCGAAGTGGTGATGGCCTCGGGCTACAACGGGCGCTTCTTCGACGCCATGATCAACCGCGACGCACCGATCGCCATCCTCTGGGACGGTCAGGTCCAGGAGCACGAGGTATGGGCGATTCCACGCCACGCCCCACACCCCGAGGCAGCGCGCCGCTTTATCCGCTTCGCCACCGCCACCGAGCGCCAGGCCGCGCTGACCCGATTCATTCCCTACGGCCCGTCACGACACAGCGCGACCGAGCGCATCACCACCCACGCCGACAGCGGCATCGACATGCGCCTGCACATCCCCACCCACCCGCTCAACGCCGAGGGCGCGATCACCAAGGACGAGGCCTGGTATGCGAAAACCCATGATCGGATCGGCGACTACTTTCGCGCCGCGCTGTTCGCCGAAGAGCAGGCAACGGAAGGCGATTGACCACACCACGGCATGGACGCCTAACCGAGACGATGGGTGCAACGCCAGGGGCGAGCCTCCGAGGCAGGACCCCGGCCGGGAATCCGCGATCTACTCTGAAGTCCTGCCGGTCTCGGTCCGGCGTCTCTCTTCGACGGCCAAAGCAACGGAATCGCAGCTCATGATCACTCGCCGCGCCTTCACCAGGCTGGCCCTTGCGAGTCTCGCCACGCCGCTGACGGGGCCCAACACCGCGACGGCGTTCGCGCAACAAGGCGCCGGCCTCGACCTCGACCAGGCCTTGAACAGGCTCGACCAGCTGCATTCGATCCAGGTGCAGCTCGGCGACCGGCTGATCATCGCCGAGGCGCCGAGAGTCCCCGGCCTGGACGCACTGGCCAACATCAAGTCCTGCTCGAAGAGCCTGGTGGCACTGCTGTTGGGCAGCTGCATCGACACGGGCGAGATCCCGTCGGTCGCCAGTCGGCTGATCGACGTCGCCCCCGCGATCGTGCCGCCGAACGCCACCGAGGGCGTCGACGACTTCACGCTCGAGGACCTGGTGACGCTGCGCGCCGGGCTCGAAAGCACTTCCGGGAAGCGCTACGGCGCCTGGGTGGCCTCATCCGACTGGCTGGACGATGCCTTGACCCAGCCCATGGTGGCCAGGCCAGGCGGTCGCATGATCTATTCGACCGGCACCACCCATGTGCTGGGCGTCGCCCTGGCCGAGGCCTCGGGGCAGAGCCTGCTCGAGCTCGCGCGCGGGCGACTGAGCGCACCGATGGGGTTCGATATCCCGCCCTGGGTCCGCGACCCCCAAGGCTACTATCTCGGCGGCAACGAGATGGCGCTGACACCCCGCGCGATGCTGTCGCTGGCCCGACTGATCCGCGATGGCGGCCACTTCGATGGCCAGCAGGTGATCCCCACCGACTGGATCCAGGCCTCCCTGGAGCCCAGGGCGCACTCGCCCTATTCGGGCATGGGATACGGCTATGGCTGGTTCATCAGCGACAGCGGCTACGTCCTGGCCAGGGGCTATGGCGGCCAGGTCATCGCCGCACATCGCGAACGCGGCCTGGCCGTCGCCATCACCTCCGATCCGAGCCGCCCGGCGCGGTCGGCCGGCTATTTCGGCGACCTCATGCGGCTGCTCGATGGCCCGGTCCTGCGCCTGGCCGACGAAGCCCTCGCCGGCTGAGACGCCCGCTCTTCAGTCGGGCTTGAGCAGTCGCCGGCCGCTGCCGATCAGCAGCAGCGACGCGGCGCACAGCACGGCACTGCCGATGAAGGTGGCCTGGATGCCGAGATGGTCCAGCAGCCAGCCACCGAAGGCGGCACCGAGCAGAATCGCGGCCTGGATGGCGGCGACGATCAGGCTGCCCGCCGCCTCCGGCGCATCGTCCACGTTCTGCGACAGCCAGGACATCCAGGCGATCGACATCACGGTGTTCATGGCGCCCCAGATGGCGAGCAGCACCGCGACCACCGCCAGCTGCTGGCCGAAGCCGAGCAGGCCGAGCGTCGAGAGCCCCATCAGCAGCGGCACGGCCTGAAGCAGCCTCACGACGCGCTGGCTGGCGAACTTGCCGCCCGCCCAGGTCCCCAGGAAGCCGGCACAGCCGAGCACCAGGAACAGTGCCGACAACATCGTCACGTCCACCCCGGTCACTCCCTCCAGGAAGGGCCGCAGGTAAGTGAACATCGAGAAGGCGCCGGCGAAGCCGAACACCGCGGCGACGATGCCCCGGGCAAAGTAGGAGCGCGTCAGCACGCCCTTCAGCGAGCGGAAGGTCAGACGCTGGCTGGCGGGCAGCGACGGCAGGGTCGCCCACTGCCAGACCAGATTCACTGCGACGATCGGCACCAGCACCCAGAACACTCCACGCCAGCCGATGATGCCGCCCAGGTAGCTGCCGATCGGTGCGGCGAAGGCGGCGGCGATGGCCTGGCCGGTATACATGATCGCCAGCGCCCGGGAGACGTGCTCGACTTCCACCAGGCGCATGATCACTGCCGTCGCCAGCGACCAGAAGCCTCCAATGCAGACCCCCAGCAGCGCCCGCGACAGCATCAGCACGGCGAAGCTCGGTGCGGATGCCATCAGCGCCAGCGACACCAGCATCAGGGTGGTGATGGTGAGCAGTACCCACTTGCGGTTGAGACGCCCCGCCAGGGTGGTCATCAGCAGGCTCGCCGCCACGGCGAAGAAGCCGCTGATGGACACCGCCTGGCCGGTCTGGCCCTCGGTGGCGCCCAGGCCGTCGGCGATGGGTGTCAGCAGGCTGACGGGCATGAATTCAGCGGCGATCAGCATGGCGACGCACAGGGACATGGAGAATACGGCGCCCCAGGCAACGGTCTTCTGCTCGGACGCCAGGATCGTGGACCTAGCGGTCATGGGCGATTCCTCGGCTTGCTGGATGCGGTTCGATGCGGGCATTGCCCGCGGCGAGGTGCGCTACGCTACCGCTCGACCACATCGACAACAATCGCCGCCGGCTCATGGCAACCATGAATGTGATACATGAATGGAAGGATGATGGAGGGGATTTGGCAGGATACACTCACCGTTCATGCCATGGGAATCATCGATGAAGCGCGAGACGTTGGGCGACCTGACCGTTTTCATGCACGTCGCGGAGGAACGCAGCTTCACCCGCGCCGCGGTGCGGCTGGGCCTTTCACAGTCGGCCGTCAGCCATACGGTGCGTCGGCTGGAGGCCTCGATCGGCCTGAAGCTGCTCCACCGCTCGTCGCGGCACGTCTCGACCACGGACGCCGGCGAAAAGCTGCTGGCGACGCTGCGCCCCGGCTTCGGCCAGATTGAAGGGCGTATCGAAGAGCTGCGCCATCTCGGCGACGCTCCCAGCGGCCGGGTCCGCCTCACCGCGAGCAAACCGGCCGCTCAGACGGTGCTGATGCCGATATTGTCACAGCTCGTGCGCGACTATCCGGAAGTGGAGATCGAGCTCAATCTCGACCCTCACTTGTCCGACCTGGCCGGCGACCGCTTCGACGCCGGCGTACGGCTGGGCGAGTTCGTCGGCCCGGACATGATCGCCGTCAAGGTCGGTCCGCCGTTGCGCATGGCGGCGGTTGCCACGCCGAGCTATTTCGAGGCGCAGGGCGTGCCCCATCACCCGAACGACCTTGATGAACACGATTGCCTGTCGCTGCGCTTTCACCCACACGCGCCCGCCTACGAGTGGGAATTCGAGAAGGGCGAGCAAGAGCTCGTGAAGAAGGTCTCGGGCCCCTTCATCTTCAGCGAGAGCGATGTCTGCATCGACGCCGCCAGGGCGGGCCACGGCATCGCCTTCGTGACCGAGCCCGAGGTGATCCGGGACATCGAAGCCGGCACCCTGCAGCGAGTGCTGGCGGACTGGTGCCCGCCCTTCGATGGCTACCATCTGTTCTACTCGGGCCGGCGCCAGGTCAGCTCAGCGCTGAGGCTGGTGATCGACCGCCTGCGCTACCGGGAGTGAAGCCAAGTCGGGAGTGAAGACAAGTCCGGGTGTCGTCGCAGCCCATCCTCGCCTATGCTGGGCGACCGCCACACCAAGGGAGACCACCATGACCTGGGACCAGCAGGAGATCCGGCTTGCACCGCGCGAACGGGGTTTCCATCTGATCACCGACGAGATCACTCGCACCCTCCCCGTCCTGAGGGAGCTCGACGTCGGCCTGCTGCACCTGCAACTCCTACATACCTCGGCCTCGCTGACCCTCAACGAAAACGCCGACCCGGACGTGCGCCACGACCTGGACGCCTTCCTGCGCGACTTGGTGCCCGGCGACCTGCCCTACTTCCGCCACACCCTGGAGGGCCCGGACGACATGCCCGCCCACGTGGCGGCCAGCCTGCTCGGCACCCAGCTGACCCTGGCGGTGCGCGACGGCCGACTGGCACTGGGCACCTGGCAGGGTATCTGGCTCGGCGAACATCGGGATCAGGGCGGCGGACGGCGGCTCATCGCCACTCTCAACGGCCGCCGGGCCAATGGCCAATAAGGCGATGTACAACAACAACTTGTGTGCTGCACACAGCTTTTCTGGGCGCCCCGGAGCTGGTATAGATCGAACCCGACGGCGTCGTCCGCCTCCCCGCGAGCGGCGCCATGACTCGCTCGACAGGAGAACGCCCATGTCCCGCCCGACCGCCCTGTGGTTGACCACCGCCCTGCTCACCCTGACCGGCACCGCCCAGGCCGAGGCCCTCGAGGCCCGCCTCTACAAGAGCCCGTCCTGCGGCTGCTGCAGCGCCTATGCCCGCCAGCTGGCGGAGCGCGGCGTCGACGTCGAGGTGGTCGAGACCCACGACCTGGGCGGCGTCAAGCAGGCCGCCGGCGTGCCCTACGGCGAGGGCGCCTGCCACACCATCGAGCTCGAGGGCTACGTGATCGAGGGCCACGTGCCCTTCGCCGCCATCGACCGCCTGCTGGAGGAGCGCCCCGACATCGACGGCATCGGCCTGGCCGGCATGCCGGTCGGCACGCCGGGCATGCCCGGCCCCCAGCAGGCGCCCTTTGAGGTGAAGCAGTTCGATGATCGCCGGGCCACGCCGTGGATGACGCTGTAGGCTCGGAGGGCCGATATGTCCGGGGCCATCGTGCCGGCCCGGAACCTCACTGTTCCGCAGCCGTGGCCTCGTCGAGGCGAATGATCGTGTGGGCGTTGGTGGCGCTGGTGGCCAGGGTGTCGATCACCCCGGTACGCAGGGCGCCGAGGATGCCCACCGCCTTGGTGTTCTCGCTGGCGATGGCGATGACATCCGGAATACGGGCCAGATCGGCGATGTTCAGGCCGACCACCCGCCCCTGCATCGGCGTGGCCGATGGCCGGCCGTGGATGTCGATGAAGTCGTAGCCCATCATGTCGCCCACGGTGCCGGCCAGGCGGGCCTCGGCGATCTCCTGGGGCGAGAACCAGCCCATGCGCACCATGTTGCTGTCCTCGCTGACGTCGCCGACGCCGATCAGCGCGACATCGGCGCGACGGGCCCGATCGAGGGTCTGGCGGACGGTGGGGTTGTCGTAGAGGGCGTCGCGCAATTCCGCATTCTGTACCAGCGCGGGGGCATAGAGGGTCTCGCTGTCGCCGCCGTATTTCAGCGCCAGCCGCCGGCAGATGTGGTCCGGGTTCATGTACTCGCCGGCACGCAGCGAGCCACCGATGGCACAGACGAAGGAGCACTGGCGCTCGCCGTGGTCGAAGGCGTTGTCGGCCACCGCGCCGACGTTGCGCCCCATGCCCACCGCCACGATGCTGCCCTCCTCCAGGCGCCGCGACAGGTGGTCGGCCACCAGGCTGGCTACCGAGGCGCGCTGGACGTCCACGTCTCCGTTGTCCAGGGCAATCAGCGCCCGCTTGAGGCCGAAACGCCGCTTGAGTTCCTGCTCGATCTCGGCGCTCACGGCGGGATGCTGACGCACCCGCACGTCGACGATACCCTCCGCCTGCGCCCGCTTCAGCAAGCGCCCGACGCGCACCCGCGAGATGCCCAGGCGCTTGGCGATGACCTCCTGCGTCTCGCCCTCCACGTAGTAGAGGGTGGCGATCTCGGTCATCAGATCGATGTCGGCGTTGTCCTGGCGATCGTTCATCCCGCGTCCCTGGTGGTCGAATGGCGTGGCGAAGCGCGCCACACGATAGCACATCGACCGCCGCCTGCCCCGCCTTCCCCCGCGGCCGCTCGAACGGTCACGGGCGACAGCCTGCCTTACAGCCGGGGACGCTCCAGGCCGCTCTCGTAGTCGCTGATCCGTGCCAGCTTGGCGGCCGACGGCCCACCGGGGAAGTCGTTGGCCAGGAAGGCATCGACGATGCTCTTGGCCAGCTCCGGACCTACCACGCGCGCGCCCAGGGTGACGATCTGGGCATCGTTGCTGGTCCTGGCCTTGGCCGCGGAATAGGTGTCATGCGCCTGGGCGGCCCGAATGCCCGGCACCTTGTTGGCGGCGATCGCCACGCCGATGCCGGTCCCGCATACCAGGATGCCGCGGTCGAAGTCCCCCTCGCGGATCGCCTGGGCCACCGTCACCGCCACATCGGGGTAGAGGATCGGTTCTGCATCGTAGGTGCCGAAATCCTCCACGGCATACCCCCGGGCGCGCAGATGCTCGATCAACGTTTCCTTGAGCTGGAAGGCGGCTTCGTCGCCACCGATGGCGATCCGCTGGGAAGTCTCGTTGCTGGACATGGCTGCTACCTCGCTGTGGATGGGGAAATCGTGGCCCGAGCGGCACCTCGCTTGTGATCGAGCCTGTCGATCAACATAACATCGGCTGTTCATTTGTAAAGACAAGGATCAAAAGAACATCACCAGACAACCCTCATCCTTACGCCCTGGATACGGCAAATAAGCCTAAATATCCGTAAATTACTCAGCAAAACGCGGAAATCACGCCCTATGACGCGCCCAAGATCACACTCACCGCGCCCCGCTGGCTTGACACATTCTTCTCAAAGCCCAATCATTTGAACACACCAAGATCAAAAACAAATGCAACACTGCACGACCACGCCTCAGGAGGCCCTCATGCCGACCCGACTCGACGCGCTCAAGCAGCATTCCCTGGTGGTCGCCGACACCGGTGACCTGACCGCCATCCGCCGCTACCGCCCCCAGGACGCCACCACCAACCCCTCGCTGATCCTCAAGGCCTTCGAGCTCCCCGATTACCAGCCGCTGATTGACGAGGAGCTGGCGACGATCCGCGCCGAGGGCGGCGATCGCCAGGCCGAACACGCCGTGGACCGCCTCGCCGTGGCCATGGGCAGCGAGATCGCCCAGGTGGTGCCTGGCCGGGTGTCCACCGAGGTCGCCGCCAGGCTGTCCTTCGATACCGAAGCCAGCATCCACAAGGCCCACGAGCTGATCGAGCTCTACGAGCGGCGTGGCGTCTCGCGGGATCGCGTGCTGATCAAGCTGGCCTCCACCTGGGAGGGCATCCGCGCCGCCAAGGTGCTGGAGCGCGAAGGCATCAACTGCAACCTGACCCTGCTGTTCAGCGATGCCCAGGCCCAGGCCTGCTTCGATGCCGGCGTGTTCCTGGTCTCGCCGTTCGTCGGCCGAGTCACCGACTGGTACAAGCAGGCGACCGGTCAGGATTTCACCCCCGAGAACGATCCCGGCGTGCAGTTCGTGCGCGGCGTCTGCCAGCGAGTCGGCCAGGGCGGCTATGACACCGTGGTGATGGGTGCGAGCTTCCGCACCGTCGACCAGGTGCTGGCGCTGGCCGGCTGCCCACGGCTGACCATCTCGCCGGCGCTGCTCGAAGAGCTGGCCGCTACGCCAGGCGACGTGGCACCTGGCGTCGCCATGGAAAAATCCGGCGGCCCGCGGCCGACGCCGCTCGGCGAAGCGGAGTTCCGCTGGGGGCACAATCAGGACGCCATGGCCAACGACAAGCTGGCCGAGGGCATCCGTCGCTTCGCCGAGGACCAGCAGCGCCTCGAAGGCCTGATCGCCGACCGCCTCGCCGCCCACTGACGGAGGACCACTCCCATGCCATCCCGCTTCCAACTGGCCAATGCCATTCGCGCCCTGTCCATGGATGCCGTCCAGAAGGCCAACTCCGGCCACCCCGGCGCCCCCATGGGCATGGCCGACATCGCCGAGGTGCTGTGGAACGACTACCTCCAGCACAA
>NZ_JBIEKH010000123.1:0-550 GCF_043496985.1 Halomonas sp. B23F22_20 | reverse complement strand
AGTTACACCACTTTCGAGCAGGTGTGATTTCAAATCACGGGGCACTCGGGGGGCAACTAGCCAAAGAGCTTCATCCGTGAGGAATGCTGGAGCTCCCTGCACATTAAGAGAGAGCCTTTCTTTCACCAAGAAGCGCAAACCGTCAGCGAGTTTCCGCTGTAGTGACTCGACCGGCGCTTTGAATGCCTGAGAGGGATTACCGCCCAAGGCCTTCGCCACACTAGACTGATCAGCCTGGTTAACGATTTCACCGATTATACCCGCTCGTTCCGGATGCCCCGAGATCGTATACATCATCAGGGTAAATACTTCGGGCGAGCTATATAGCCAGTCAAGAGGGGCCGGACCGAGAACCCGGTCACAGATGATCGGATTGATGGCTTCGTGGAGATGATAGTCTCGACCGGGGCGATATCGGATCTGATAGGGTTCTGGGATATTGCCATGCCAGAGTCGCCAGGTCTTGCCGCTTTTCGTATAGACATCAATATCAACGAGAACCTTTGCGGCATCGTGCATTATAGCCGCGTAGACAACGGCAGCGCTCCAG
>NZ_JBIEKH010000122.1:0-600 GCF_043496985.1 Halomonas sp. B23F22_20 | reverse complement strand
TGTGCTCTTCCGATCTTCCTTGGCTTCAGCAATCTGCTTATCCAGTATAGCTTTTAACCAGCTGGCGACCAATGCCAGCAGGAAAAACCCCGCAGCTCCCGCCATCGGGGTGATGCTGTCTTGCATATCTGGGCGAATCACTCGACCCAGTAGATCAGCCACAAGGCAGGCTGATGCAACGGCTGTGCTTATTCGATCGACAACATCCGTCATCGCTCGACTAAGCGTTAGCAAAAACGTTCGTTTCATAGGCTTCCTCCAGAGTATTCAATGCCCTGGAGAGCCCCCGCCCAATGGGGAGAGCTCCCCATTGGGCGGTTGGTTGATATTCAGGCCATGACCGGCGATTCGAATGAGCCGGCGGCCCCACCTGCAGCTGCAGGCGCAGCAGCAGGTTGATTAGATGTTCCAGCGTCGCTGGAGGGTTGGGCTTCCGGTGACGGCTGCGCTTCCTGACCCGTCGCCTCTTCTCGAGGCTGGGCTCGGTACACTTCCTCACCGTTGACCTTGATCCAGCTGATGAACAGCAGGCGGGCCTTCAGGCTAACGCCTGTCTGACCGGCACGATCCCCCTTGGAGTAGGTGAACGTGTCAGTCCAG
>NZ_JBIEKH010000021.1:0-70237 GCF_043496985.1 Halomonas sp. B23F22_20 | reverse complement strand
AGGCGGAATATTATATCGAAGAGTATTACGACAAGGTGCGGCTTCATGGTGCCTTGGGCGGGTTGTCGCCCGAGGCGTTTGAAGCCGCAGCCTGATCGAGGTGTCTACTTTTTCAGGGTCACTTCAGCTACGGGTCTTACCTCTTAGCCCTTCCCCCTTGTCCCTCGCGGTTCGGCCTATGCCGCCGAGGCTGCTATAATCCTCGCCCTTCAATTCCTGCGCTCTGCGCGCCATCGTCCTGACAACGGTGATCTCCATGCAAGCCCCCGAACTGCTGTCGCCCGCCGGCACCTTCAAGAACATGCGCTACGCCTTCGCCTACGGCGCCGATGCGGTGTACGCCGGCCAGCCGCGCTACTCGCTGCGCGTGCGCAACAACGATTTCAAGATCGATAACCTGCACAAGGGCATCGCCTATGCCCACGAGCGGGGCAAGCAGTTCTACGTGGCCTCCAACATCGCGCCGCACAACAGCAAGCTGAAGACCTACCTGCGTGACATGGAGCCGGTGATCGAGGCCGGTCCCGATGCGCTGATCATGTCCGACCCCGGGCTGATCATGATGATCCGCGAGCGCTGGCCCGATCAGGTGATCCATCTGTCGGTGCAGTCGAACGTGGTCAACTACGCGGCGGCCAAGTTCTGGCAGCAGCAGGGCATCAGCCGGATCATCCTCTCTCGCGAGCTGTCGCTGGACGAGATCGCCCAGATTCGCGCCGAGTGTCCCGACCTCGAAATCGAGACCTTCGTGCACGGCGCGCTGTGCATCGCCTATTCCGGCCGCTGCCTGCTGTCCGGCTACTTCAACCACCGCGATCCTAACCAGGGCACCTGCACCAACGCCTGCCGCTGGAAGTACAACACCGTGGCCGCCGCCGAGGATGCCAGCGGCGACCTGGTGCCGGCGAACTCCGCCCGCGCCCACGATGCCAGCGGCATCTGGACCCCTGAGCAGGGCGGCGGAATGATCGCCTCTGCCGGCGGTAGCGCCGAGCTGGGTGGCCAGACCGCCGGTGGCATGGAAGGCCAGGATGAGCTCTCGGCGCTGATCGAGGACCGCTCGCGGCCGGGTGAGCTGATGCCGGTCTATGAGGACGAGCACGGCACCTACATCATGAACTCCAAGGATCTTCGCGCCGTGCAGCATGTGCCGCGGCTCGCCGAGATGGGCGTGACCTCGCTCAAGATCGAGGGTCGTACCAAGTCGCCCTACTATGTGGCACGTACCGCCCAGGTCTATCGCCGAGCCATCGACGACGCCGTGGCGGGCCGCCCCTTCGACATGCGCCTGATGGACGAGCTCGAGAACCTGGCCAATCGTGGCTACACCGAAGGCTTCTATCGTCGCCACGTACACGACGAGTACCAGAACTACGAGCATGGCCATTCGGTCGGTGTGCACCAGCAGTTCGTCGGCGAGGTGCTGGGCTACGACCCGGACCGCGGCGTGCTGGAGATCGACGTCAAGAACCGCTTCGAGGTCGGCGACGGTATGGAGCTGATGCTGCCTGGCGGTAACCGGCGCTTCACCCTCGAACACATCGAGAACAAGCGCGGCGAGTCGGTGGGTGTCGCACCCGGTTCTGGCCATGTGGTACGCATCCCGGTGCCGGGCGAGGCCATCGCCCCGGAACGCATCGAGTACGCCTTGCTGATGCGCGATCTGGGCTGAGGTCGTCGCGGACTGGACATCGCCTGGGGTCGTCGGGGAAGCTGGCACGGCAGCCGTGGCTGCCCCGAGGCCCCCAGCACAAGGAACCGGCATGGCCACCATCGAACATCGCGCGACCCTCGAGGCGCCCCCCGAGCGCGTCTTCGCCCTGCTCGAGCGGGTCGAGGACTTCGTCGACTACTCCGACCTGATCGAGGCCATCGAGCCGCTCGGCGACGGACGCTACCGCTGGCATGTGCATGCGGTGCGCATGGACTGGACCTTCGAGGTGGAAATCACCGAGTGCCGTCCTCCCGAGGTGCTGGCCTGGGAGTCGCGCAGCGGCGTCAAGAACCGCGGACGCTACCTTCTGACGCCGGTGCCGGAGGGCACCGAAGTGGCGCTGACCCTGGAGTACGAGATCAAGAACCGTCTGGTCGAGAAGGCGGTCAATCGAGCGGTGACGCCGCTGGTCAATCGGGTCAGCCAACAGATACTGGATCGCGTGGCTGCGCGGCTGTAGCGAACCGGAAGTGAGAACGCCGCCCATGGGGGCGGCGTTCGCGTTTGGTGGCCTTTTCCAGGCACCGCCTGGTTAGCCTTTGCGCAGCGAGGCATCCAGGTGATCGACGACTTCGGCCCAGTCGGCATCGGCCTCGATCGCTTCGCGCAGGAACTCGGCCTGTCCCTCGTTCCAGCAGGGTGCATCGGGCAGTTCCATGCCCTCGGGGAGCGGAGCATGGCGCTCGATGAAGCGCTGGATGGCCGCCGGATCCGAGGCCAGGCCGAGCTGTTCGAAGAGTTCGGTGAAGGGATGATCGGGATGTTCCATGGCGAGAACCTGTGTGTGCGGACGTGTGTCTCCACTCTAGCGCGCCGACGAGGCCGCGTGACGATGGCGCGCTCGCGGTGCGTTCAACGCTCGGACTCCGGCGTCGTTCAGGGGGCGGCGCGCTCGCCGACCAGCGGCGTGAGGAAGCGCCGACGCCGCTCGTCTTCTCTCAGCGGCTGGGCCAGCAAGTGGACCAGCTTGGTGGCGGCGGCTTCGGGCGTCATGTCGTCGCCGGCCAGCACGCCGGCATCGGCCAGCGGCCGACCGGCGGCATAGTGGCCGATCGTCACGGCGCCGATGGGACACTGGCTGATGGCGGCGAGCAGCTTGCCTTCGCCGCAGGCCTGGGCCAGCACGCCGGCCAGTTCTGGATCGTCCGGCAGGTTGCCGCCGCCCCAGACCTCCAGCAGCGCGCCCTTGACCCGCTCGTCCAGCAGCCAGGCCTCGAGTTGCCAGGCGGCGAGCCCGGGCCAGAGGACGATCCGCGGCACGGCGCCCGCAGCGAGCGGTGCGTAGTCGGGCAGCTCGAAGCGCGGCGCGCCGCGCTGCTGGCGTTCGAGGCCGCGCCCGGGGTAGAGCACGGGGTCGTCGTCTACCCACTCGCCGAGTGTCGGATGGTTGGGGCTGGCGAAGGCGTCCACGGACTGGGTCTGCCACTTTCGGCAGCGCACGCCTCTCAGCAGGCGGCCGGCGAAGCACACCGCGACTTCCTGGAGGCGCGGATCGGCAGCGAAGCGTAGTGCCGACTCGAGGTTGCCCAGGGCGTCGCTGCCCGGGGCTTCCAGCGGGTGCATGGCGCCGGTGAGGACCACCGGGCGGTCCAGTCCCTGCAACTGGTAGGCAAGGCTGGCGGCGGTCCAGGCCAGGGTGTCGGTGCCGTGGATCACCACAATGCCGGCGACGTCGGCGTAGTGCTCGGCGATCAGTCGAGCCAGCCCTTGCCAGTCGCGCGGTGTGGCGGCGCTGGAGTCGATGGGCTGCGGTGTGGCGATGACGCGGAAGTCGGGCAGGCTCGCCAGGCGAGATGGAGGCAGAGTGGCCAGGGTGCGGCGCAGGCGATCCTCGATGTCGTGACTGGGGATCAGGCCGTCGGGACTCTCCACCATGCCCAGGGTGCCGCCGGTGTAGATCACCAGCAGCGATGATGCGGAAGACGTCATGTGGGCTCCGGGCAAGAGGGATGACGTCATGATACGGCGTGCATGCCGGCATGCAAGGAGGCTCGCCGGCATGCGGCCATGGCCTAGCGGACCATCAGTCGACCGGCCTGATCGTTGATCAGACGACGGTTGCGACCGGCCAGCAGGGCAAAGGCCATTGCCGCCGCCACTATGGCCAGCAGGGCCAGCGTGATGCCGGTCAGTCCGAGCCCCAGGTCGAGCATCACGCCGATGCCCAGCGGGCCCAGCGAGGCCAGGGCATAGCCGCCGCCCTGGGCCATGCCCGACAGCTTGCCGGCCAGGCGGGCGTCGGCGGTGCGCAGCACGATCAGCGACAGCGCCAGGCTGAAGCCACCACCCTGGCCCAGTCCCAGCAGCACCACGCCGGTCCAGCGCCACTCGGCGGGGCCCTGCAGCAGGACCCAGAAGCCCGCACCGATCAGGCCCAGCACCAGGATCAACGCCGGGCGCTGGTCGCGACCCAGGCGCGCCAGCCAGGGAGCGGCGAGCGCGGAGACGAGTTGTACCATTACCGATACCCCCATCAGCCAGCCTGCCTCGGCCTCGCCATAGCCGCGTTCCACCAGCAGGGTGGGCAGCCAGCCGAAGACGATATAGGCCAGCGATGACTGGCAGCCCATGTACAGGGTCACCTGCCAGGCCAGCGGCTGCGTCAGCAGCGCTCGAGTGTTGCCGCTGCGTGGAGGCGCCGGCGGTCGCTGCGTCGGCGTGGGCATCAGCGCTTGCCAGGCGATCAGACCCAGCGCCGCCAGCGCAGCCCAGCTCGTCAGGGCGGCGGGCCAGCCGCCCAGTACGCCGGCCAGTGGGATGCTGAGCCCCGCACCCAGCGCGCCACCAAGGCACAGTGCCATGGTGTAGACGCCGGTCATCACGTCGGCACTGGCGGGAAGTTCGCGCTTGACCAGCGCCGGCAGCAGGGTGCCGGCCACCCCGATGCCGGCCCCCACCAGCAGGGTACCGGCGAACAGCCAGGCGGGCGTTGCCAGGCCGCGCAGGCCGAGGCCCAGGGCCAGCACCAGCAGTGCCAGCGACAGGGTCCGCTCGGGGCCGACGCGACGCGACAGCCAGGGCGCCAGAGGGGCGAAGAGTCCCAGGCAGAGTACCGGCAGGGTGGTCAGGGCGCCGATGGCCAGCAGCGGCATGCCGGTGTCGGCTTCGATGCGAGGCAGCAGCGGAGCCAGCGATGACAGTGCGGGCCGCAGGTTGAGCCCGACCAGCACCATCAAGGCGGTGAATACGATCGGATGCGCTACGCCATCGCGGCGTACGTTGAGACTAGGAGTCGTCATGCTATTGTTCCGGGTCACGGGCATCGCGGCGCCAGCGTGCGGCGAACTCGGCCTCTCCCTCGAGCTCGTCGGCGGCCCCGAAGCGCGGGTGGCCCGGTGGCGGAGCGTTCTCGGCGCAGGCGCGGCGGCGGATGCCGCTGACGTCCTCGCTGCTGACCAGGTCGAGAGGGCCCTGGGATGTAGACCATGCCACTAGGCGGCCTTCGTAGGTCCAGCAGCGCTGGGGCACCTGGGCGACGTGCCATGAGTGTTCCCGCCACTGGGCGTGTCCACTGGCCCCGAGATGAAGCTCGTCATGGGGTACCAGCGCCGCGAACAGTCGTGCATTGAGCACCATGCCGTTGTCGGTCATTTCCACCGCGCCCCGGTAGTCACCCCGGCGCAGGGCCGACATGATGGCCTGCGTGTCTCGCCTGTCCGCAGGCGTGATGCGGCCTTCTCCGCACAGGTGAAGCAGGTCGGGATCGACCTGCTTGATCACCCAGACATGGATCGGGGTCTTGCCGAACAGCTTCTTCAACATGGTTCAGCTCATATGTCGACGCAGATCGCCTCGCACGCTGTCGATCAGGGTGATGAAGTGGCTGTCGCCAGAGGCATCGACGCGGTCGACGCGAGCAACGCTGGCCAGGCCGCGGTCGACCAGCAACTGGTCGAAGATTTCCAGCGTCATCGATTCTGCCTGGGCATCGGCCGGTGCCAGGGGGCCGTCGATCAGCGTGAAGCTGGGCAGCAGTGTGCCGCGCACCCGGGTGGCGCCGCCTTCGGCGATCACCCGGCGCACGAACAGCCACCCCTCGCAGGCAAGCGAGTGGCCGTCGTCGTGCTGGCGCAGGAACAGGGTGCGGTAGCAGGCGCCCTGGGCGGCGGCCTTCTCGGCCATGCTGCGATAGGCCTCGGTGGTGCGCTGTGCCGAGACACCAGCGGATTCCAGCTGCTGCCAGGCTGCCCGGTGTTCGCGGTCGAGGCGCGCCTGATGCTGGAAGCGTAGCCAGCGGTGGTAGTCGTGAATCAGCTCTCGAGATTCCATGGCGTTCCCTTGCTCGTGTGGGGAGTGTCTCCCGGCTACATTCGCATTTGCGGATGTTATTCGCCAGACCGGCGACGTCCACGGCCACCGCGGCGGCGGCGACGCCCTGGAGACTGGCCATCGCGTTCGCCGGCAGCGGCCTGCTGGCGGGGCGGTGTGTTGCCACGACCACGTCCGCCGCGACCGCGGCCATTTTCGATGGGCTCGGGCTTGGCGTTGGGGTCAGGCTCGAAGCCGGGCTCCACGTGCTTGACCAGCTCACGCTTCATGAGTTTCTCGATATTGCCGAGCAGGCCGTGTTCGTCGACGCACACCAGCGATACCGCCTGGCCGTCGTGCCCGGCGCGGCCGGTGCGGCCGATACGGTGCACGTAGTCCTCGGCCACGTTGGGTAGCTCGAAGTTGACCACGTGGGGCAGCTCGTCGATGTCGAGGCCCCGGGCGGCGATGTCGGTGGCCACCAGCACCTGCAGATCGCCGGACTTGAAGGCGGACAGTGCCCGGGTGCGGGCCGACTGACTCTTGTTGCCGTGGATCGCCATGGCCGAGATGTCGCGCTTGTCGAGATGCTCGGCCAGGCGGTTGGCGCCGTGCTTGGTGCGAGTGAAGACCAGCACCTGGAACCATTGCCGGCTGCTGATCAGATGAGCGAGCAGCTCGCGCTTGCGCTCGCGGTCGACCCGGTAGATGGCTTGGTCCACGGTCTCGGCCGGCGTGTTGCGTCGTGCCACCTCGATCAGTGTCGGTTCATCGAGCAGCTTGTTGGCCAGCGCCTGGATCTCCCGGGAGAAGGTCGCCGAGAACAGCAGGTTCTGGCGGGCCTCGGGCAGCAGCCTGAGGACCTTGCGGATATCGTGGATGAAGCCCATGTCGAGCATGCGGTCGGCCTCGTCCAGCACCAGGATCTCCACGCCGGAGAGATCGACGTGCCCCTGTTGCTGAAGGTCGAGCAGACGGCCCGGGGTGGCTATCAGGATATCCAGCCCGGGGCGGATGGCGTCCACTTGCGGCTGCTGGCCGACACCGCCGAAGATCACGTGCGAGGTCAGCGGCAGGTGGCGACCGTAGTCGCGTACGCTCTCGCCCACCTGGGCGGCCAGCTCACGGGTCGGGGTCAGCACCAGGGCGCGCACGCCGCGCTTGGCCGGTCGACGGCCGCCCTTGAGGCGCTGCAGCATGGGCAGGGTGAAGCCGGCGGTCTTGCCGGTGCCGGTCTGGGCGCTGCCCAGCAGGTCGCCGCCCTCGAGGACGGCGGGGATGGCCTGGCGCTGAATGGGAGTCGGGGTGGTGTAGCCCTGGGCGTCGATGGCGCGCAGCAGTTCGGGGCACAGGCCGAGGTCGGAAAAGGTCATGCGGTCTCCGCGGCGACGTCTCGCCTGGCCTCCGCCAGGAATGGTCGGGGCGAGGCGGAACGTGGGAATGGGGTGAGTCGCGGCGGCGGGGCGGCCGCGAGTGTCGCGTATTATGCCACAGCGGCGCTCGCGGCGCAGCCGAGGCGAGCGCCGCTGTGGCTTCGCTGGTGCAGGCTAGTCGGCGTGGCGCTCTACGCGCCTGACGGCCGTGGCAATGGCGGCCGCGACGTCATCCCAACTGTGGCCCAGTGCTCGTACCAGGGCGGGATAACCGTCGCTGGCAAGCGGCGTGGCGACGCGAAACGTCGAGGCGTCCAGTAGCATCTGGTCGGTGTCGAGCAGCTGCCAGCGTCCGGCGGCCACTGCCCGGCCGTCGGGCCGACCCTGAAAGCGTTCCACCGTCACCCGTAATTGCAGGGGATCGGCTTGTGCGCCGATCTCGCTGTCAAGCAGCACCCGAGTGTCGGGCAGCGCAGCGGCCAGGCGGTCGCGCAGGCCGCGCTCGAGCTGCCGGCCCAGCGGCTCGGCCCAGCGATGACCGCTGGCCTCGCGCAGGGTGATGTCGTCGAGCTGGACGATGATGCCTTCCGCGTCCAGGAACGGCGCCAGGCGCAACGGGCGCAGCACCAGCACGTGGCTGGCCTCGGCGCCGGCAGCGTCCGGGGTGGCGACCTCCGGCAGGGCGTAGCGGGTCGCCGGCGTGCCGCCCAGGGCACAGCCGGTGAGCCATAGCAGCGTCAAGAGGGCTAGCGAGGCACGCAGGGCGATCATGGCGAAGTCCTTTCCGTCGGAGCGCGTGGCACGGGGTCGGTGGCGTCCAAGCTGTCGAACAGCAGGGCGCCGGGAGTGTCGCCGAGACGGCGGGCCGTCGGCTGGAGATCACGCAGCAGTCGCTCGAGCTGGTCGAGGGTCTCGGTCAGGTCGCGGTAGGCCGGGGCGCCGGGTGAGACGCCTTCGAGGGTGTTGCGCAGCGTGGACAGGGTGGCGTTGAGCTCCCCCGGCAGGGCGCGGGTTTCGGGGTCTTCGAGCAGCGTCTGGACGCCGGCGGTAAGCTGGCGGACCTGCTCGAGCGTGGCCTCCGAGGTGGACAGGTTGCGCTCGAGGCCGGCGAGGATGGGTTCGAGCTCCAGGCCGTTGAGCTTGTCGAGCAGGGCGGTGACCTGGGCCTGGATCTGGGCCAGCCCCCCGGAGGTGGTGGGGAAGACGGGCCGCTCGGCGAAGATTTCGGCCTGATAGTCGTCGGCGCGCTGTGGATCCAGCCCGAGGTCGACGAACAGCGCTCCGGTCAGCAGGCTGCCGCTCTTCAGCGAGGCGCGCAGGCCACGCCGGAAAAGCCGCTCGAAGCGGGCGCGCCAGGCTGCGAGATCCAGCGTCTGGCTGTCGATGCCGAGGCGCTGGGGCTCGATGCGGATCAGCACCGGAATCGCCAGCCGTGCATCGCGGTCGGGCTGCGCCGCGGTGAAGTTCCAGGGCACGCTGGCCACGGTGCCGACCCGTACGCCGCGAAACTCGACGGGAGCGCCGCGTGACAGGCCGCGCACCGTATCCTCGATCAATAGCACGTACTCCAGGTACCGGTCGAAGGTGCCCTGACGGGCGCTGTCTTCGTCAGCGTAAAGGGTGAAGGTGGTGTCGGGTTCGGCGATTACCCCGCGCGGCAGGTCTTCGGGCACGCCGAAAGTGACGCCGCCGCTGAACATCGCTTCCAGCGACTCGAGCTTGACGCGCACGCCTTCGGAGTCCAGCCGCAGGTCCACGCCACTGGTGGTCCAGAAGCGGGTATTGTCGGTGACCAGCCGGTGGTAGGGGCTTTCGATGAAGATCCGGTGGCGCATGCGGCGAGTCTCGACGTCGAAGTCGGCCTCCTCGACGCGGCCCACCGTGAAGCCCTGGAAGGTGATCGGGTCGCCGACGCTGAGTGAATTGCCCACCTCGCTTAGCAGGTTGATGCGTAGGCCCTCGGCACCGGGGGGAGCCACTGGCGGCTGCTCGCTGACCTCGAACTCGCGCGCCTCTTCCTCGCTCTGGCCGGGCTCCAGCTGCAGGTAGGCGCCGGATAGCACGGTGTTGAGGCCGCTGATGCCTTCGCGACCGATGCGTGGCTTGACCACCCAGAAGGTGCTGTCCTCGACCAGCATCGGCGCGGCTTCGGGCTTCATGCGAGCGGTGATCAAGACTTGGGAGAGGTCCTCCGAGAGATTGACCGATTCCACTTGGCCGATCTCCACGTTGCGGGTCTTGATCAGGGTGCTGCCGGCTTCGATGCCGTCAGCGCTCTGCACGGTCAGGGTGATCAGCGGACCGCGCCCGAGATAGCTGTCATAGACCAGCCAGGCGCCGATCAGCAGCGCCACGATCGGCACGATCCAGATCGGTGATAACGGTGCCTGGCGGGTGGCCCGGGCGCGGTGCTCGTCCTCTGGCGCGGCGTCGCGGGGGGTGTCGTTCATGCGGGGGCTTCCTCGTCCGCGTTGGAAGTGGGGCTCGGGCCATCCCAGATCAATCGGGGATCGAAGGTCATGGCAGCGAGCATGGTGAGCACCACTACGCTACCAAAAGCCAGGGCCGCGGGGCCGGGTTCGACCGCCATCAGGTTGCCGGCGCGGATCAGCGCCACGAGGATGGCGACAACGAAGATATCGACCATCGACCAGCGGCCGATGAATTCGGTCAGTCGATACAGTCGGGTTCGCACCGGCGCCTTGAGCTCATGGGCGCGCGGGGCTACCAGGCACAGCCAGGCCAGGGCCATCAGCTTGCCGAGCGGCACGATGACGCTGGCTACCAGAATCACCAGGGCTACCGGCCAGGAGCCCATTTCGATCAACTCGACGATGCCACCGACGATGGTGCTGGGGCTCGCTTTTCCCAGGCTGACGGTTGTCATGATCGGGTAGATGTTGGCCGGAACATACAGGACCGCGGCGGCGGCGAGCAGGGCCCAGGTGCGCTGCAGGCTGTAGGGGCGCCGGGCATGCAGTGGCTCGCCACAGCGTCGGCAATGGCCATGTCCCGTGGCATCGAGCCGGTTGACCAAGCCGCAGGTATGGCAGCCGGTGAGGCCCTGGGGCGCGGCGGTACGGCCGGTCTGGCTGCCTTCGGGGGCGGATGGCTCTCCGGCCAGGGCGAACCATAGCCAGTCGCGGTCCACCGACTGGGTCGTGGCGAGCAGCAGCACGGCGAAGGTGCCGAAGGCCCAGAACGAGGGGCCCAGCTCGACATGGGCCAGGCCAGCGATCTTGATCAGGCTGACCAGGGTGCCGATCAGGAAGACGTCGGCCATCATCCAGGGCTCCAGGTGGGTCAATGTGCGGGTCAGGCTGCGGCTCCCCGCGGGCGGCGATCCGCGTAGGAGCCCGATCTGGAGCCACGCCACGCCGAGCAGATAGAGGGTCGGCAGTACCAGGGTGGTCAGCAGCACGACGATGGCCACCACGGGTTGATGGTGGCCGATCAGATCGGTGGCGGTCTGAGTCAGTTCGATACGATTGCCGACGCCGCGCACGCTGAAGCCCAGGAAGGGAAACGCGACTGCCATGGCCAACGTGGCCAGAGCTGCCAGGGCGAGAGCCAGGCTACGCTGGGCCGGATAGCGATGGCGCCGCACCTCGGCGTGGCCGCAGCGTGGGCATACCGCCTGCTCGCCCGAGTGGAGGGGCGGCAGGGCCATCAGCCAGTCGCACTCGTGGCAGGCGCGCAGGCGACGACGGGTGACCCGTGTCTCCGGCGGGGCACGATCGACGTAGGGGGCCTGGGTGGGCAGGGTGATATGGCGAAAGGCCGGCCTTGGCACGGCGATGACGTCCTCCTGACGATTAACGGCATTGTCTGAAGTGTGTCACGTTGACGCGGGGGGCACCATAGTCAACCATGCGTGCCTCAATGTACTGATGGAGACACCATGATGCTTCCCGCCCTGGCGGTGATAGCAGGTCTGATCCTGCTGGTCTGGAGCGCCGAGCGCTTCGTCGACGGTGCGGCGGCGACGTCCGCGCGACTCGGCCTTTCCCCTCTCTTGATCGGCATGCTGGTCATCGGCTTTGGCACCTCGGCGCCGGAACTGGTGGTCTCGGCCATCGCCGCCAGCCAGGGCAATCCCGGGCTGGCGCTGGGCAACGCCTATGGCTCGAACATCGCCAACATTGGCATGATCCTTGGTTTGGTGGCGCTCGTTTCGCCGCTGGCGGTGCATTCCGGAGTGATCCGCCGCGAGCTGCCGGTGCTGGGTGGGGCAACGCTGCTGTCGGCGGTGCTGATGATCGGCGGGATGATCGGTCGGCTGGAAGGCGTGCTGCTGCTGGTCGTGCTGGCGGCCTTCATGGTCTACAGCGTCGTTCAGGGGTTGCGCGACGGCAGCGACCCGCTGTCGTCCGATACCGAGACCGACCTGGCCTCGCACCCCATGTCGCTGAAGGTCGCCCTGGCCTGGACAGCGGTGGGGCTGGTGCTGCTGGTGGCAAGTTCCAGGCTGCTGGTGTGGGGGGCGGTGTCCATCGCCCAGAGCCTGGGCGTCAGTGACCTGGTGATTGGCCTGACCGTGGTGGCGGTGGGGACTTCGTTGCCCGAACTGGCGTCTTCGATCAGTGCCCTGCGCCGGCGCGAGCATGACTTGGTGCTGGGCAACGTGGTGGGGTCGAACCTGTTCAACACCCTCGGCGTGGTGGGACTCGCCGCGGTGATCGCGCCCATCGAGGCCGGCCGTGAAGTGCTGCTGCGCGACTGGAGCCTGATGACCGCCATGACGGTGATGATGGTGGTCTTCGCCATGGGCTGGCGTGGCCGTCCGGGCCGCATCAACCGCGTCGAGGGTGGTGCCCTGTTGGCCATGTACGTGGCCTACATCGGTTTCATGGTGCATCTGGTGGTGACCGGCGGCCCGATGGCCTGAGTCTGCGACAACGCGACACAGACGGTGGATCGACCGGGGCGCGCTATGATGGCTCCGGTTGCTTGCCTTGGTCGGCACGGTATCGGCTAGGCTGATGCAGGCAAAGGAAGAATGCGCCCGGGGTGACCGTGCCTCGTCGACAAGAGCACGGATAGTGCCGACGCATTCTGATCATCGATCCGCAGGAACGAGGTGTGCCTCATGGAGTTGGATCCTCTGCTGCTGTCGCGGCTGCAGTTCGCCTTCGTGGTGTCTTTCCACGCCATTTTCCCGGTCTTCACGATCGGTCTGGCGTCCTATCTGGCCGTGCTCAACGGCCTGTTCTACCGCACCGGCAATCCCGCCTGGGAACGGCTAGCGATCTTCTGGACCCGGGTATTCGCCGTGGTGTTCGGCATGGGCGTGGTGTCGGGCATCGTCATGGCCTTCCAGTTCGGCACTAACTGGAGCAACTTCTCGCTGGCGGCCTCCAACATTCTCGGTCCGCTGCTGAGCTATGAGGTGGTCACCGCCTTCTTCCTGGAGGCCGCCTTCCTCGGCGTGCTGCTGTTCGGGCGCGGAAAGGTGCCCCAAGGGGTTCACCTCTTCGCCTCGATCATGGTGGCGCTTGGCACCTTCATCTCGGCCTTCTGGATCCTGGTCTCCAACAGCTGGATGCAGACGCCGGCCGGATTCGAGCTGGTCGACGGGCGCTTCCGTATCATCGACTGGAGCGAGGCGATCTTCACCGCCTCCTTCCCGTATCGCTTCATGCATTTCGTGCTGGCCTCCTTCCTGACGGGCGGTTTCGTGGTGGCTGGCGTCAGTGCCTGGTATCTGCTGCAGGGGCGTGACCCGCAGGCCAACCGCAAGGCGTTCTCCATGTGCCTGTGGATGCTGCTGGTGCTGGCACCGGCCCAGGCCATCGTCGGCGACTTCCATGGGCTCAACACCCTGGAGCACCAGCCAACGAAGGTGGCTGCCATGGAGGGCAACTGGGAGACCCAGTCGCGTGCGCCGCTGCTGCTGTTTGCCTGGCCCGACCAGCAGGCCCAGGAAAACCTCGTGGAGCTCGGTCTGCCGGGAGTGGCCAGCCTGATCCTGACCCACGAATTCGATGGCGTGGTACCGGGTCTCAAGGACGTGGCGCGAGAGGAGCAGCCGCCGGTGTGGCTGGTGTTCTGGTCGTTTCGCGTCATGGTGGCCATGGGCCTGGCGATGATCGTCGCGGTGCTGATCGGCCTGGCCCTGCGGGCCAAGGGGCGGCTATACGACCATCGTGGCTTCCTGCAGTTCATGCGGTTGATGACAGTCGCTCCCTTCCTGGCCGTGCTCGCCGGCTGGTTCGTCACCGAGATCGGCCGAGCGCCCTGGCTGGTGTACGGCATCATGACCCAGGAAGAGTCGGTGACGCCGTCGCTGACCGGCGGCATGGCGCTGTTTACTCTGATCGGCTACGTGCTGGTCTACGCCGTGGTCTTTTATGCCGGCACCCTCTACCTGACCCGGGTCGTGCGTCAGGGCATGCTGCCCGAGCCGCCCCATGACGACGAGGTGGAACGTGCCAAGCGGCCGCTGTCCGCCTCCCATGTGCCGTTCGAAGATGCTGCCAACCAGCCGGGAAGGAGCTGAACCATGGAAATGTTCGATCTGACGCTGATCTGGGCCGGCATCATTGGTTTCGGCGTGATCATGTACGTGCTGATGGATGGCTTCGACCTGGGCGTGGGTATCCTCTTTCCCTTCGCCCCGGACGAGGACAGTCGCGATGTGATGATGAACTCGGTGGCACCGATCTGGGACGGCAACGAGACCTGGTTGGTGCTTGGCGGCGCCGGGCTCCTGGCGGCCTTCCCGGTGGTCTACTCGGTGTTCCTGCCGGCGCTCTACATCGGCGTCTTCCTGATGCTGGCCGGGCTGATCTTCCGCGGCATCGCCTTCGAGTTCCGTTTC
This sequence comes from Halomonas sp. B23F22_20, assembly GCF_043496985.1. Lineage (NCBI taxonomy): Bacteria > Pseudomonadati > Pseudomonadota > Gammaproteobacteria > Oceanospirillales > Halomonadaceae > Halomonas > Halomonas sp. B23F22_20. The sequence goes on along the minus strand of NZ_JBIEKH010000021.1, from coordinate 56,082 downwards.
AAGTCGCATCGCAACCGTCGCTGGTGGAACCGCGCCTTCTGCTGGGGGTCGACCGTGGCCGCCTTTGCCCAGGGAGCGGTGGTCGGTGCCTATATCCAGGGCTTCCCGGTCGAGGACTTTGTCTACGTGGGCGGCGCCCTGGACTGGCTGACGCCATTCACCGTACTGACCGGCATCGGCTTGGTGACCGGCTATGCGCTGCTTGGCGCCACCTGGCTGATCATGAAGAGCGAGGGACACATCCAGCAATGGGCCTATCGACTGGCGCCGCGCCTGCTGATCGCCGTTCTGGTGGTGTTCGCCATCATCAGCTTGTGGACCCCCTTCGTCGACGAGGCGGTGCGCGAGCGCTGGTTCGGGCATCTGCACCTGATCTGGATATTCCCTGTGCTGGCGCTGCTCTGCGCCTACTGGCTGTGGCGCTCGGTGCAGACGCGCCGCGAGGGCCAGCCGTTCATCGCCACCTTGGGAGTGTTCGTGTTCACCTACCTGGGACTGGTGGTCAGCAAGTGGCCGGTGATCGTGCCGCCGAATTACACCCTGTGGGACGTCGCCTCGGCGCCGGAATCCCAGCTGTTCCTGCTGATCGGGGTGCTGTTCGTGATTCCGATCATCTTGACCTACACCGCCTGGAGCTACTGGGTATTCCGCGGCAAGGTCCGTGTCGGTGAGGGGTATCACTAAGACCATGGCGCAGGCATCGACATCGCGCGCCTGGCTCGCCGGCTTGGCGCGCGCCGAAAGAGGGCGACTGGGCCTGGCCGTCGCCTGCGGCCTGGTCGCCGGTGTCAGCACCATGGCCCAACTGGCGCTGCTGGCCTGGCTGGTCACGGCGCTGCTGGTGGAGGGCCGGGAGCTTTCCTCGCTGGTGATGATCTTTGCCGTCCTGGCCGGGTTGATGGGGCTGCGTGCCCTGGCCCAGTGGGGCCAGGAGGCGGCCGGGCTTTCCGCCAGCTTGAGGCTCCGCCGGCGGGCCCGCGGCGAGCTGCTCGACCAGCTGGCACGGCTTGGTCCGGTGGGTGTCACTGGCCATCACAGTGCCAGCCTGGCCCATCGCGTGGTGGACCAGGTCGAGGCGCTCGACGGCTATGTGGCACGCTACCTGCCGCAGCGCTACCTCGCTCTGCTGCTGCCGCTGGTGATTCTGGCGGCGGTGGCATGGCTCGACTGGCTGGCGGCGCTCTTCCTGCTGTTGGCGGCGCCCCTGATCCCGCTGTTCATGGCGCTGGTGGGCATGGGCGCCGAGCGCCTCAACGAGGAACAGTTCGATGCCGTGGCACGGCTGTCGCGCCACTTCATCGACCGGGTGCGCGGCATCGCCACCCTGCAGCTGTTCGGCCGCACCGCGGCGGCCACTGACGAGGTCCACGCCGCCGCCGACGACTATCGCCAGCGCACCCTGCGCCCGCTGCGCCTGGCCTTTCTCTCGTCGGCGGTGCTCGAGTTCTTTGCCGCCGTCTCGATCGCTGTGGTGGCCATCTATGTAGGCTTCGGCCTGCTTGGCTACATCAGCTACGGCCCTGCCGACCAGTTGACGCTGTTCACGGGGCTGCTGGCGCTATTGCTGGCACCGGAATTCTTCCAACCGCTGCGCAGCCTGGCCCAGCACTACCATGATCGGGCCTCGGCGCTGGGCGCCGCCGAGGGCATGGTCGCGCTGCTGGAAGAGTCGCCGCGGCGCAGCGGCCGTCCCCCCGCTCCGCCCCGCGCGGCGCAGGCGCGCGTCGAGCTCGAGGCGGTCACGGTGACGCACCCCGAGCGCGGCCGCGTGCTGGGGCCCCTGGATCTGTCCCTGGTCTCGGGCGAAATGCTGGCGATCAGCGGGCCCTCGGGGGCCGGCAAGTCGACCCTGCTGCAGCTGTTGGCGGGATTCCTCGATCCCGACACCGGCGAGCGGCGAACGGTAAAGGGGATGGCCGTGGCGTGGATGGATCAGCGTCCGCTGCTGGTTCACGGTAGCCTGGCCGACAATCTGCGCCTGGCGGCACCGGATGCCGACGAGCGAGCGATGCGTCGGGCGCTCGATGCCGCCGGGCTCGGTCAACTGGTGGCCGGCCTGCCGGAGGGGATCCATGCCCCGGTCGGGGAGCGCGGCGCGGGGCTATCCGGTGGCCAGGCCCAGCGCCTGGCGCTGGCGCGGATCTTCCTCTCCAAGGCAAGTCTGGTGCTGCTCGACGAGCCCACCGAGAGTCTCGATGCCGACAGCGAAAGGCACGTGCTGGAGGCGCTCACGGCGCTGGCCGCCGAGGGGCGCAGCCTGGTCATCGCCAGCCACCGCACCGCACCGTTGGCCTGTGCCGATCGCCACCTGGCGCTGCGCGACGGGCGTCTCGAGGAGGTGGCCGATGGCTGAGCGATGCGGCGTGTTCGCCACCCTGGCGCCTTGGCTACGCCTGCTTGGGCGCCGACGCGGACGGCTGGCGGCCGGGGCTGGCCTCATGGCGCTGGCCCTGGTGGCGGCGCTTGGCCTGCTGGCGCTGTCGGGCTGGTTCATCACCGCGACTGGCCTGGCGGGGCTGGCGTTGGCAGCGGGGGGCGCCATGACCCTGGATGTCTACGTGCCGGGCGGTGGGATCCGCGGCTTCGCGGTGACCCGGACCGTGGCGCGCTACCTGGAACGGCTCTACAACCACGACACCATCCTGCGCCTGCTGGCCGACCTGCGTGGGCGGATGTTCGCCGTGCTGGCCGGACTCGACGGGCGCTCGCTGGCGCAGCGTCGGGCCAGCGACTGGCTGAACCGGCTCACCGCCGATATCGACACCCTCGATAGTCTCTTTCTGCGCCTGCTGGCCCCGGCAGCGGTAGCGCTGCTGGCGATCCTCGCGCTGGCCGGGTTCTTGGCGCTGTGGTCGCCGGCGGCGGGGCTGTCGGTGGCAGGCGTGCTTGGCCTGGCCTGGAGTTGGCTGACATGGGGCCAGGCGCGCCTGGGCCTTGCCGCCAGCCGGCGTCGGATCGCCGAACTGGAACGGCTGCGTGGCCGGCTGATCGAGCAGCTCCAGGGGCTCGCCGAACTCGAGACCTACGGCAGCCTGGCGGCCCGGCGACGGCATCTCGAGGCCATCGAGGCACGGTTCTACGATGACCAGCGCCGGCTCGGCCGGTTCGCGGCGCTGGGATCGGTACTCGCCGGGCTGGCCGTGGGGCTCGGCTGGCTCTCGGCACTGTGGCTAGGTGCCCTGGCCTGGCAGGCCGGAGCGCTGTCCGGTCCGCTGATGGTGATGATGCCACTGGCGGTGATGGCGATGAGCGAGGCACTTGCCGCGCTCCCTATGGCCTTCACCCAGTTTGGGGCGACCCTGGCCGCCGCCGAACGGCTCAATGCCCTGGACGATGCGCGGCGCGACGCTCCGGCCGGGAGCGTGACGAACCTGCCCGGCGGGGCACTGAGGCTGTCCCTCGAGGAGGTCTCGCTGCGCTATCCCGGGGCCCTGACCCCGGTGTTCGATGGCTTTTCCCTGGCCCTGGCGCCGGGGGAGCGGGTCGCGGTGCACGGCGTGTCGGGCAGCGGCAAGTCGAGCCTGGCGGCGCTGGCCACCGGCCAGCTGGTGCCGGACGCGGGTGCGGTGGGGCTGGGCGGCCTGCCGCTGGCGGATATCGCTCCTCAGGATTTGGCCGACCGGGTGGCCTGCCTGACCCAGCACACCGAGCTGTTCGACGACAGCCTGGCCGCCAACCTGCGGCTTGCCGCGCCCGAGGCTGAGACATCTCGGCTTTGGGCCGTCCTCGCCACCGTGGAGTTGGCCGACTGGGCACAAGCCCTGCCTCGAGGGCTCGATACTCGGGTGGGCGAGGGCGGTCGTCGCCTCTCCGGCGGCCAGGCGCGACGCCTCGCGCTGGCCCGCCTGCTGCTGCGCGACCCTGGACTGGTGATCCTCGACGAGCCATTCGCCGGCCTGGACTCGGCGCTCGCGTCACGCATCGCCGAGCGGATCGACGTCTGGCTCGCGGGGCGCAGCGTGCTGTATCTGGTGCACGAGCGCACGCCCCAGGCGTGTCTGCCGGGCGTTGGCCGTTGGCAAGCGTTGGCGAGCGGCGCCGAACCGGCCTTTGCGCCGCCGCCGGGAATCTTTCAGGATGGTGCAAAGCACTGACACGAGGTGAGCCATGCGGGATTTCCTCAAGGCCCTGCCCAAGGCCGAACTGCACCTGCATATCGAGGGCACCCTGGAGCCCGAGCTGATGATGGCGCTGGCCGAACGCAACGGCGTGTGCCTGCCCTACGCCTCGGTGGAAGAGGTGCGCGCCGCCTACGACTTCAGCGACCTTCAGTCCTTTCTGGACCTCTACTTCCAGGGCATGAGTGTGCTGCGCACCGCCCAGGACTTCGAAGACCTGGCGATGGACTACTTCCACCGGGCCGCCGACGAGGGCGTGGTCCACGTGGAGCTGCACGTGGACCCCCAGGCGCATCTGGCACGCGGCGTCGAGCTGGCCACGGTGATGGAGGGGCTGGGGCGTGCCAGGCGGCGCGCCGAACGCGAGCTCGACCTGTCCACGGCGATGATCCTGGCGTTTCTGCGCGATAGGCCGGCCGAGGAAGCGCTGGACCTGCTCGAGCGGGCCGCACCCTACTGGGAGACGCTGGACGCAGTGGGGCTCGACAGCGCCGAGGTCGGCAATCCGCCGGCCAAGTTCGCCGAGGTGTTCCGCCGCGCCGGCGCCCTGGGCCTGGCACGGGTCGCTCACGCTGGCGAGGAAGGCCCGCCGGACTATATCCGCGAGGCGCTGGACGTGCTCGACGTCTGCCGCGTCGACCATGGCGTGCGTTGCCTGGAGGACCCGACTCTGGTCGCCCGGCTGCGCGACGAGGCGATGGTGCTGACCGTGTGCCCGCTCTCCAACCTGCGCCTCAGGGTGGTCGAACGGCTCGAGGACCATCCGCTGCCGGCGATGCTCGAGGCCGGCCTCAACCTGACCCTCAACTCCGACGATCCCGCCTACTTCGGCGGCGGCATGCTGGACAACTTCCTGGCCTGCCGGCGTGCCTTCGGCTGGTCACGAGAGGTGTTCCTGGGCTTGGCGAGTAACGCCATCGAAGCCGCCTTCATGAGCGAAGCGCGCCGCGCCGAGCTGCGCGAGCGGCTCGAGGCTTGTCGTTAGAGGCGAGCTCGTTGTCGGGAGACGCGGCAGTGTTTTCCTTGCCCTCGTCAGGGCAGGTCCCGAAGCGCTGGCGATATTGCCGAGGGGACTGTCCGAGCGATTGTCGAAAATGGTGGCGTAGGGTCACGGCGTTGGCGAACCCGCTCAGGGTCGCCACCTGCTCGATCGGGGCGTTCGATGCTTCGAGGAGCTGCTGGGCGAGCCGCACCCGCTGAAGGGTCAACCAGCGGTGAGGCGACATCCCCAGCGAGGCCTTGAACCTGCGGTCGAAGGTACGTCTAGACATCCTGGCATGCTCGGCCAGGGTGTTCACGTCCAGGTCATGCGCGAGATGCTCGATCGCCCAGTCGAGGGTGGCGGCGAAGGTGCCCGGCCGGGGCGCCACCGGGGTTTCGACGTACTGGGACTGGCCACCTGTGCGGTGGGCGGCCATGACCAGCCGGCGCGCGACCCGGTTGGCGACTGCGTGGCCGAAATGATCGCGTATCACCGCGATGCCCAAATCCAGCCCCGCCGAGCTTCCGGCCGAGCAGCCTATCCGATCCTGGTACACGTAGAGGACGTCTTCCACATAGGCGACGTCGGGGAACGTCGATGCGAAACGCTCGGCATAGCGCCAGTGGGTGGTGGCCTGACGTGCCTCCAGGAGGCCCGACCAGGCCAGGAAAAAGGCCCCTGAGCAGAAGCTGATCAGGGTGCCGCCACGCGCATGCAGGCGTCTCGCCTCCTGGACCAGCCGCTCGTCGGGGCGTACCTCCACCGGCCAGCTGGGCACCACCAGCATGTCGAAGCCTTCCAGATGCTCCACAGTGTCGACCTGCAGCCGGATATCGGCCGTTGCGGCCAGCATTCCCGCATCGAAACTGATCACTTGGGTCTGGTACCAGTCGTCGAATTCCGGTCTTGGCAGGGCAAACAGTTCCACGGCGCAGCCGAGTTCGAACAGGGCACTGCCGTCGTAGGCGAGGATCGCGACGCGGGGCATGGGAAGAGTCTCGCGGGGGATTGGCTGGATCTTATCGAAGTCTGTCTTTTCAGCCAATGGGCCCGGCGGCGTCGAGGGAGGAGACTGATGTCTCCATTCGCCGATCAAGAAGGAAACCACATGACATCCGCCGTATCGCGCCCCCAAGCGGCTGCAAGTCGCGAGGCACTGGCCCATTTCGAATCCCTCCTGCGCTTCGAGACCGACTGCTGGGATGTCCATCATGCTCTGACACAGGGCCGTCAGGATTTCGTGCTGCTCGATGTCCGCGGCGAAGCGGCATACGCAGAAGGGCATGTGCCGGGCGCCATCAACCTGCCGTACCCCCGCATCAACCTTGGTACGCTGTCCGACTATCCCATCGATGCGCTGTTCGTCGTCTACTGTGCCGGCCCGCACTGCAATGCCACCGAGAAGGCGGCCATCCGGCTGGCACGACTCGACAGGTCGGTGAAGAAGATGATCGGTGGTATCACCGGCTGGAGAGACGAGGGATTTATGCTGGAGGGTGGCGCGCCCGCGATGCCTGCAGCCGCTGAGGGTCGGTGACGGTAGCGCCCGATACAAAAAAGGGCGGCTCGTTCGAGCCGCCCAAGTGGGTACCACACCCAATGACGAAACAGTTTGGCTGTCAGGCCGCGCGTTGGTGCACCCGTCGGCCGTCGGCCCAGGTGGCGTAGACCGTGCGGTCGTCGCCCAGCATCATCAGCGCGAACAGCGTCTCGGCGAGTGACTGGCAGCGGGCGGTGCGCCGGGACAGCAGCGGCGTGGCGGCCGGGTCGAGGACCACGATGTCGGCCTCGCCGCCCTCGCGCAGACGACCGATGCGGTCGTCCAGGTGCAGGGCGCGGGCATTGCCCAGCGTCAGGCGATAGAAGCCCTGCCAGGCGGTGAGCGGCTGGCCGAGCAGCTGGCCGACCTGGTAGGCGGCCTTGAGGGTCGCCAGCCCCGAGAGATCGGTGCCGGCGCCAACGTCGCTGGCGATGCTGGTGGCGAGGCCCATCTCACGGCAGGCCTGGCGGTCGAACAGCCCGCTGCCGAGGAACAGGTTGGAGGTGGGGCAGAAGGCGATGCTGGCGCCGGCGTCGGCCAGCCGACGGCGCATGCCCTGGTCCAGGTGGATGCCGTGGGCGAAGGTGCTGCGTGGGCCCACCAGGCCGAAGTGCTCGTAGACGCCCAGGTAATCCTGACACTCGGGGAACAGCTCGGCGACCCAGGCGATCTCGCCCTCGTTCTCGGAGAGGTGAGTCTGCAGGTGCAGGTCCGGGGCATTGCGCAGTACCGCGCCGGTGGCCTCGAGCTGCTCGCGGCTCGAAGTCGGGGCGAAGCGTGGCGTCAGGCTGTATCCCAGCCGGTCCTTGCCGTGCCAGTCGCCGATCAGCCGCTCGCTGTCACGCAGCCCACCCAGGGTGTCGTCGACCAGGGCCTCCGGGGCGTGGCGGTCCATCAGTACCTTGCCGGCCAGCATGCGCAGACCGCGGGCCTTGGCGGCGGTGAAGAAGGCGTCCACCGAGCCGGGATGCGAGGTGCAGAACACCTGGGCGGTGGTGGTGCCGGCGCGCAGTGTCTCGTCGAGGAAGGCCTCGGCCACGGACTCGGCGTGGGCGCGCTGGGCGAAGCGGCACTCTTCCGGGAAGGTGTAGTCGTTCAGCCAGTCGAGCAGCTGTCGGCCGTAGGAAGCCATGATGTCGAGCTGGGCATAGTGCACGTGGCTGTCGATGAAGCCCGGCATCATCAGCTTGTCCGAGTAGTCCACTACCTCGATGTCGGAGGGCAGGTGGGGGGCCAGCTCGGTGAAGTCGGCGACGGCGCGGATATGGCCGTCGACCAGCCACACGGCGCCGTCTTCCAGGTGGCGCACGCTGCCCGGCGCCGGGGCGTCGTCCTCGCCCGGGTCGGCGTCGAAGCTCAGCAGCGGGCCGCGCAGCACGCGCATGGGGGTACGGGGGTCGTTCATGAATCTCTCCAATCGGCGCCGGTTCGGCCGACGCAACGCGATGTTGGCTTCAAGGTCATGGATGCCGTGCGCCGGGGACAAGTCGGAGCGAGGGTTTTTTGCCATGGATGGCAAAAGTAGCGCCCATGGATGGGTCTACAGCGCCTCGCGACGCCTTGTCGCCGAGACAGCTCGGCGTCCGGGCTCTCGATAACGATCGTCCTCAGCGGGCTGACGTGAAGGCCTCGCGCAGGCGCTCCGGGGCGATGCCGCGCCGGTCGGGCCGCGCGTCGGCGGGCTTGAGCGTCAGCAGTTCGGCGGCCACCGCCAGGGCGATCTCATAGGGCCGCTTGCCGTGGGCGCCGGGCACGCCGATCGGGCAGCGCACGCCGGCCAGGGCTGCTTCGTCGTGGCCGGCCTCGGTGAGGCGGCGGCGGAAGCTCGCCCACTTGCTGTCCGATCCGATCAGGCCGATCGAGGCGCAGTCGCCGCGGCGCAGCAGGGCGTCGACCAGGGCGCGATCCTCGGCGTGATCGTGGGTCATCACCAGGGCATGGCAGCCGGCCGGTAGCGAGGCCACGGCAGCGGCCGCCTCGCGGCCCTCGGCGCCCATCACGAAGCGCCGGTGATGCAGGCGCTCGCGGTCGGTGCCGCCGTCGGGAAAGGCATCCTCGCGGCTGTCGAACCACAGCACGCGCCAGGGTAGCGGGGCCAGTACCTCGACCAGCGCCTGGCCGACGTGGCCGGCACCGAACAGCGCCACGTCCATCTCGGCGCCGGCGAACAGCTCGATCAGCACGTGCACGTAGCCGCCGCAGCACTGGCCGGAACGCCCGCCCAGCGGGAAGGCCTCGAGCCGGGTGTCGGTGCGACCCGCGGCCAGCGCCTCGCGGGCCGCCTCGATGACCTGCAGCTCGAAGGTGCCGCCGCCCAGGGTGTCGTGGACGGCGTCCTCGGTGATCACCATCTTGGCGCCGGGCTCCCGCGGGGTGGAGCCGGCCACCCCCACCACGCTTGCCAGCGCGTGGGGGCGGGCCTGGCGCTGCAGGCGATCGAGCGCCGCGTGCCAGGCTTCAGGCCGGTGCATGGTCGGGCCTCGCGGGGAGCGTCGGCTCGGCCTGGCGCAGGGCCTCGGCGGCCATCATCACCCGTTCCGGCGTGGCCGGGGTGTCGAGCGCCGGGCTGACCCGGTAGTCGGCCAGGCTCGCCAGGGCGTCGCGCAGCGCCGACCACACCGAGATGGCCAGCATGAACGGCGGCTCGCCCACCGCCTTGGAGCGGTAGATGCTGGCCTGGGAGTTGGGATGGCCCTGCAGCAGCGAGACGTTGAAGGTCTCGGGCAGGTCGCCGAAGGCCGGGATCTTGTAGGTGGCCGGGCCGTCGGAGACCAGCCGGCCGGCGTCGTTCCACTTGAGCTCCTCGCTGGTCATCCAGCCCATGCCCTGGATGAAGCCGCCTTCGATCTGGCCGATGTCGATGGCCGGATTCAGGGACTCGCCGACGTCGTGGAGGATGTCGGCGCGGCTGACCCGGTACTCGCCGGACAGGGTGTCGACCTCCACCTCGGCCACGGCGGCGCCGTGGGCGTAGTAGTAGAAGGGGCGGCCGCGGCCGGTGGCGCGGTCGTAGTGGATCAGCGGGGTAGCGTAGAAGCCCTTCTCGGACAGCGACACCCGCGCCATGTAGGCCTCCTGGACCAGCTCGCCCCAGGGAATGCGCCGCTCGGCCTCGCCGATGCCGGCCACCAGGTGGCCGTCCTCCAGACGCATGGCCTCGCGGTCGAGCCCGCCGGCCTCTCGGTCGAAGTGGCTGGCGGCGAAGTCGAACAGCCGCTCGCGCAGCTTGCTGGCGGCGTCGCGGGCGGCCTGGCCGTTGAGGTCGGCGCCGCTGGAGGCGGCGGTGGGCGAGGTGTTGGGCACCTTGTCGGTGCGGGTGGCGCTGATGCGCACCCGTTCGAGGTCGAGGCCCAGCTCGCGGGCCACCACCTGGCAGACCTTGGTGTGCAGGCCCTGGCCCATCTCGGTGCCGCCGTGGTTGATCATCACGCTGCCGTCGGTATAGACGAGCAGCAGGGCCCCGGCTTGGTTGAGGTGCTGGACGGTGAAGGAGATGCCGAACTTGACCGGGGTCAGCGCCAGCCCCTTCTTGATGATCGGGCTCTTGGCGTTGAACGCGGCGATCTCGCGGCGGCGGTTCCAATAGTCGCTGCTGGCCTCGAGCTGGCCGATCAGGTCGTGGAGCAGACTGAGCTGCTCGACCCGCTGGCCGTAGTGGGTCACGTCTCGCGGCTTGCCGTCGGGATCCTTCGCGCGATAGAGGTTGCGCTTGCGGATGGTCAGCGGGTCTTCGCCGAGATGACGGGCGATGTCGTCCATGGCCCGCTCGATGATCATCATGCCCTGGGGGCCGCCGAAGCCGCGGAAGGCGGTGTTGGACGCGGTGTGGGTCTTGGCCCGCTGGCCGGTGACCCGGGCATCGCCCAGCGAGTAGGCGTTGTCGGAGTGGAACATGGCGCGGTCGACGATGGCGTCGGACAGGTCCGGCGAGTAGCCGCAGTCGCCGATCACGGTGATCTCGCCGCCGGCCAGCACGCCCTGGTCGTCGAAGCCCAGCCGATAGCGGTTATGGAAGGGGTGGCGCTTGCCGGTGGCCCGGGAATCCTCGGCGCGGGGCAGGCGAAGCTTGGCGGCCCGGCCGGTGCGCCGGGCAATCAGCGCGGCGATGCACGCCCAGGGCGAGGCCTGGGTCTCCTTGCCGCCGAAGCCGCCGCCCATGCGGCGCATCTCCATGGTCACCGCATGGAAGGGGATGTCGAGCACCTCGGCGACCAGCTTCTGGGTCTCGCTGGGGTGCTGGTTGGAGGTGTAGACCATCACCCCCTCGTCCTCGGTGGGCTGGACCAGGCAGGCCTGGCCCTCCAGGTAGAAGTGCTCCTGGCCGCCGACGAACTGCTCGCCCTCCAATACATGGGGCGCCTGCTCGAGGGCGCTTTGCCAATCGCCGCGCTCGTGGGTGTGGGTGGGGCGCACGAAGTCGCCGCGCTCGGCCGCGGCCACCGGATCCAGCGAGGCCGGCTGCTCGTCGATCTCGACCACAGCTTCCTTGACCGCCAGGCGGGCGGCCCGATGGGTCTCCGCGGCGACCGCGAACAGGCACTGGCCGACGTAGCTGATCTCGTCGCTGGCGAAGATCGGGTCGCCCGGGAACACCGGGCCGATGTCGGTATGGCCGGGCACGTCGGCCAGGGTGATGACGTCTACCACGCCCGGGGCGGACCTGACCTTGTCCAGGTCCAGGCGGGTCAGCCGACCGTGGGCCACCGGCGACAGGCCGAGGGCCACGTGCAGGGTGTCGGCCGGGCTCGGGATGTCGTCGATGTAGGCGGCGCGGCCGGTGACGTGCTTGACGGCGCTCTCGTGGGCGCGAGAGCTGCCGGCGCCGCCCCGGGGATCGACGGTCTCGCGGGCCAGGGGGGCGTCGCCCTGGTTGCGCCGGGAGGTGTCTTGGGCAATGTCAGTGAGCGTACGCATCGAGAGTCACCTTGGTCACGGAATCGCGGTTGTCGCTGTTGTTGTCGGCCTGGCCGCCCTCGGCGGCGATCATCAGGCGCAGGCGTTCGAGCAGGTTGCCGGCGGCGACGCGTCGGTAGTCGGCGCTGCCGCGTACGTCGGACATCGGCGCGAGTTCCTCGGCCAGCGCCGCACGAGCATCGGCAAAGGCCTCGGCGTCCGGAGCACGGCCCTCCAGGGCGGCCTCGGCAGCCGGGGCGCGGCGGGGAATCGCCGCCATGCCGCCGAAGGCCAGGTGGACGTCGCGCATCACGCCGTCCTCGAGACGCCAGGCGAAGGCGCCGAGCACCGCGGAGATATCGTCCTCGCGACGCTTGGACAGCTTCCACACCTTCAGGTTAGCGCCGTCGGCCGGACGTGGCAGGAGGATCGCGGCGATGAACTCATCCTCGGCCAGCGCCGTGCGCTTGTAGTCGAGGAAGAAGTCGGCCAGCGGCAGTTCGCGGCTGCCGCGGGGGCCGTCCAGGCGCACCCGGGCATCGATGGCCAGCAGCACCGGCGGGGTGTCGCCGATCGGCGAGGCGTTGGCGACGTTGCCGCCGAGCGTCGCCCGGTTGCGGATCTGCGAGGAGGCGAAGCGATGCATCAGGTGCTCGAAGGCTGGGTAAGGCCCGGCGAGCAGCGGCGTCAGCCGGGCCAGGGTCACGGCACCGCCGATCCACCAGCCCTCGTCGGTCTCCTCGATGGCGTTCAGCTCGGCGACCTGGCGCACGTCGATGATGTCGTCCAGTGCCTTGAGCTGCTGGGTCGTCTCCAGCCACAGGTCGGTGCCCCCGGCCACCAGTCGCGCGGTGGGACGCTTGGCCTTGAGGGCACGCAGGGCCTCGATGTCCTGGGGCGCAACATAGTGGCCCTGGGCGGCGGGTTCGCCGTTGCGCGGGCGGCGCAGCCAGGCGACGTTGCCGGCGAGTGCGGCGTCCTCGGACCAGGCCGGGTCGGCCGCGGGGTAGTCGTTCATGCTCAGGGCGGCGTCGCGGATCGGGCGGTAGCCGGTGCAGCGGCACAGGTTGCCGCCCAGCGCCGCTTCCAGGCGATCCTGGGTAAGCGGGGCGGGCTGTCGACGCTGGTTCTCGTAGAGGGTGAACAGCGACATCACGATACCCGGCGTACAGAAGCCGCACTGGCTGCCATGACAGTCGACCATCGCGGCCTGGGCCGGGTGGAGGCGCTCGCCGGAGGCCAGGCCTTCCACGGTGACCAGGTGGCAGCCGTCCAGCTGATGGGCCGGGGTGATGCAGGCGTTGGCGTTGTGGTAGATCAGCTCGCCGCCGGTGGCATCGGGCTCGCCGATGGCCACGGTGCAGGCACCGCAGTCACCGGAGGCGCAGCCTTCCTTGGTGCCGGTCTGGCCGAGCCGGGTGCGCAACAGCTCGAGGATGCTGGTTTCGGCGGACACGTCGCTGCAGCGCTGCCGCCTGCCGTTGAGGTAGAAGTCGATCATGGTCGGCTCCGTTTGTGGTTGTGTAGGCCGGTGGTCACGGGTTGAGTTAATTCTTGACCATATGGTCAGCTTTGGCAAGTTTCCACGACATTTTTTTCGCGCCTGGCTCTCGGAATTGCCTTGGTGCCGGCCTGTCAGGCAATCTCTTGCCCCAAGATCGTCTTCGGGAGCAACGAGGGCCCATGGCCAAGGTAGACAACAGCAGTGAACAGGAAGGGGGCGCCATCCGGCGGCGCAACGAGAGGGCCATCCTGGCAGCGGCGGAGCGGGTCTTCGCCCGCCACGGCTACCGTGGCGCCAGCGTGCAGGAGATCGCCGAGCAGGCGGGACTGCCCAAGTCGAATGTCCTCTACTACATGGGCAGCAAGCGCAAGCTCTACGTGCGCCTGCTGGAGCGGATGATGGAGCGCTGGAACGCCATGCTCGACGACATCTCGGCGGAGGACGATCCGGCCGAGGTGCTGTCGGCCTTCATTCGTTCGAAGATGCTGATGTCGCGGCGCCATCCCGAGGGCTCCCGGCTGTTCGCCAGCGAGATCCTCGGTGGCGCGCCCTTCCTCCAGGAGTACCTGAGCGGTGAACTGCGCGACTGGGTGCAGAGCCGCGCGGCGGTGTTCCGCGAATGGGCCGACCGCGGCCTGATGGACCCGGTCGACCCGGTGTGGCTGATCTTCCTGATCTGGTCCTCCACCCAGCACTATGCCGACTTCGAGGCCCAGGTGCTGGGCATTACCGGACGTGAAGCGCTCTCCGACGAGGACCTGGAGCGGATCACCGAGTTCCTGACCCAGGTGGTGATCAAGGGCTGCGGGGTGAAGCACCCCGCGGCCCGGACGCCGTCCGGTCAGGCCTCGCTCACTGAGCGGTGACCAGCATCAGCACCGAGAGTGCCGCGGACACCCACATGGCCGGCTTGATCTCCTCGATCCGGCCGGTGGCGACCTTGATCAGCACGAAGCTCATGAAGCCGAAGGCGATGCCCAGGGTGATCGAGTAGGTCAGCGGCATCAGGATGATCGCCAGGAAGGCCGGAAAGGCTTGGTCGAAGCGCTGCCAGTCGATCTTGGAAATCGGCGCCATCATGAACAGCCCGACCAGCACCAGCGCCGGCGCTGTGGCGATGCCGGGCACCAGCGACAGCAGCGGCGAGAGGAACAGGAACGGCAGGAACAGCAGCGCGATCACCACCGCCACCAGGCCGGTGCGGCCACCCTGGGCGACGCCGGCGCCGGACTCGATGAAGGTCTGGGCGGCGCTGGTGCCAAGCGGTGCGGCGATCATCGAGGCGAAGGCGTCCACGGTCATCGAGCGCTTGAGGTTGCGCGGGTTGCCGTCCTTGTCCTTCAGGTTCGCCGACTCCGACAGCGCCATGAAGCAGGACAGAGCGTCGAAGAAGTTGGTGAACAGCATCACGAAGATGAATGGCAGGTAGGCCACCTTGAGCGCGCCGAGGATGTCGACCTGCATCACGGCGCTGAAGTCCGGCCAGGCGGCCAGCCCGTTCCAGGCCACCATCACCTCGTCGCCCCACAGCCGGCCCATGGGCGCGGCCATCAGGGTAGTCAGGGCGATGCCCATGATCAGCGCGCCGTTGAAGCGCAGGATCACGAACACCGCCGTGGCCACCAGGCCGATGAAGAAGGTCGCCAGGTGGGCGTCCATGGCGCCAAGCGACACCAGGGTGGCGTCGCTGCCGACAATGAAGCCGGCGTTCTGCAGCCCGATGAAGGTGATGAACAGCCCGATGCCGCAGGTGATGGCATAGCGCAGCGAGGCGGGGATGGCCTCGATGATCGCGCGGCGCACGTTGAACATCGCGAGTACCGCGAACATCACCCCCGACCAGAAGACGCAGCCCAGCGCGACCTCCCAGCTCAGGCCCGCGCCGAGCACCAGGGTGTAGGTGAACAGCGCGTTCATGCCCATGCCCGGGGCGACCAGGATGGGGTTGCGCGCGTAGAGGCCCATGGCCAGGCTGCTCATGAAGCTGATCAGCACGGTGGCCGAGAGGGCGGCGGAGAAGGGGATGCCGGCGTCGGAGAGCACGGCGGGGTTGACCACGATGATGTACATCCCGGCCAGGAAGGTGGCGATGCCGGCGAGGATCTCGATCTTGAGCGTCGAGCCGCGACGGGTGACGCCGAACCAGCGGTCGAGGAGCGGCAGGCCCTCCTGCTGAGAGGTGTCCGCGCTAAGCTCCCCGTCGGGGCGGGTGGATGTCTGTTGCATGCCGATACCCTGTTGTTGTTGTGGGTGGTTGGATGAAAATGTCATTTCCTGACCTTTTGGTCAAGATGCCGAGAGCCAAGGCTAGTCACCGCGTCACGGCGGGGCAAGCGTTGGTCATGCATCGGCATTCAACGAAGTAGAGCGGCCCCGGAAGGCGCGCGAGGCGCGCCGTTTCGGGCCTCGGAAGCGAAGATGAGCATGAAGCAAAGCGTTGACGAGCCCTCCCTTGAAACCTTGCCGATCGAGCCGCGGCTGGCCGATATCCGCGCCGCTCTGGCGACCCACTCCCGTGCCCTGCTGGTGGCGGAGCCGGGGGCGGGCAAGACCACCCGGGTGCCACTGGCGCTGCTCGACACCGACTGGTGCCGCGGGCAGCGTCTGCTGTTGCTCGAGCCGCGTCGAGTGGCCGCGCGCTTGGCGGCCGGGCACATGGCCGAATCGCTCGGCGAGCCGGTGGGGCAGACGGTGGGCTACCGCATGCGCGGCGAGTCCCGCGTCGGCCCTGCAACGCGCCTCGAGGTGGTCACCCAGGGCGTGCTGACGCGCATGCTTCAGGACGACCCGCTGCTCGAGGGCGTGGCCGGCGTGATCTTCGACGAGTTCCACGAGCGCAGCCTGGAGGCCGATCTCGGCCTGGCGCTGACGCTCGACGCCCAGTCGGTGCGCGAGGACCTGCGCCTGCTGGTGATGTCGGCGACCCTGGACGTGGCCTCTCTCACCGCGGTGCTCGGCGAGGCCACGCCGGTGATCGAGTGCGAGGGGCGCCAGTTTCCGGTCGCGACCCGTCACCGGCCGCTCCCGTCCCGGGACGACCCGGTCCGCCATCAGGCGGCGGTGGTCGCCGAGGCCCTGGCGGCCGACGACGGCGATGTGCTGGTAATCCTGCCCGGGGTCGGCGAGATCCGACGCCTGGCGAGGGCAGTGGCCGAGCGGCTGTCCGAGGTAGCGATCCACGAGCTCCACGGCCGGCTGACGATGGAGGCCCAGCGTCGGGCGCTCGCCCCGGATGCGCAGGGGCGCCGACGGGTGGTGCTGGCCACCGCCATCGCCGAATCGAGCGTCACCGTGCCGGGCGTGCGCATCGTGATCGACGCCGGCCGGGAGCGGCTGCCGGTGTTCCAGCCGCGCACCGGGCTCACGCGCCTCGAGACCCGGCGGGTCAATCGCGCCAGTGCCGACCAGCGCCGCGGGCGCGCCGGCCGCCAGGCGCCGGGGGTCTGCTACCGGCTGTGGGCCGAGGAGCAGCCGCTCGCGCCGGACCGCGAGCCGGAGATTCGCCAGGCCGACCTGGCGCCGCTGGCCTTCGAACTGGCGCGCTGGGGCATCACCGAGCCGCAGTCGCTGAGCTGGATTACGCCCCCACCGTCGGGGGCGCTCGCCGCCGGGCGCGAGCTGTTGCGCGGCCTCGGCATGCTGGACGACGGCCATCGGCTGACGGCGCTGGGTCGCGCCTGCGCGCGTTGGCCAACCCACCCACGACTGGCGGCGATGCTGGAGCGTGCCGCCGAGCTCGATGCCCGGGGGCTGGCCTGCGGTCTTGCGGCGTTGCTCGAAGGGCGCGGTGCCGACGACGAGCGCGACCTGGCGGCGGCGCTCGAGAAGCGTTTCGCGAACCCCGGCGAGGATCGCGCCTGGCACCGCGACGCCAAGCGGCTGGCGGGCCTCATGGGCTGTCGACTGGCGGCACCGCGGCTGGACGCGCTCGGCGAACTGCTGGCGCTGGCCTGGCCCGAGCGCATCGCCCAGCGACTGGCGCCGGGGCGCTTTCGCCTGGCCGGCGGCGGTCAGGCCACGCTGCCCGAATCGCATCCGCTGGCCCACGCCGAGCTGCTGGTGGCGGTGGCTCTGGACGGCGAGGGCGGCGGCGGTCGAATCTTCCGTGCCGCGGCCCTCGACGAGGCGCGGCTGACCGCGCTGCATCCGGAGGCCGGCCAGTGGCGGGATCATCTCGAATGGTCCGACGAGCGTGGGCGGCTGGTCGGCGAGCGGCGGCGTGGCCTCGGGGCGGTGGTGCTCGAGCGTCGTCCCCTGCAGACGCTGCCGCCGGAGGCCGCCCAGCAGGCGCTGCTCGAGGCGGTGCGCCGCCGTGGCCTGCCGTTCGATGAAGCCACCGAGCATCTGCGTGCCCGGGTCGCGCTGCTGCGTCGCGAACTGGGCGACGCCTGGCCGGACTGGTCCGACGAAGTGTTGCTCGACACTCTGGACACCTGGCTCGGCCCCTACCTGGCAGGACTGACGCGCCTCGGCGAGGTCGAGGCGCTGCCGTTCTCGCGCATCCTGCGCGATGGCCTGGCCGGTGGCCTTTCGGCGCGGCTCGATGCGCTGGTACCGACCCACCTGACGGTGCCCAGCGGCTCGCGAATCGCGCTGGACTATCGCCGCGAGACGCCGGTGCTCGCGGTCAAGCTGCAGGAGGTGTTCGGCTGGCGCGAGGCGCCGCGGCTGGTCGACGGCCGGGTCGCGCCGCTGCTGCACTTGCTGTCCCCGGCGCGGCGCCCGCTGCAGGTCACCGCGGACCTGGCGAGCTTCTGGGCCAACGGCTACCCCGAGGTGCGCAAGGACATGCGTGGTCGCTACCCCAAGCATCCCTGGCCGGAGGATCCGTGGTCGGCCCAAGCCACGGCGCGCACCAAGCGGCGAAACGCCTGAGCGCGTTTCGCTAAAGACGCTTTCAAGAGGGATACGAGACCCCGATGACGATTCCGAACGACTGCCCCTGCGGTAGCGGCCTGGCGCTTTCCGCCTGCTGCGGCCGCTACCACGACGGCGAACCGGCCCCGACCCCGGAGGCGCTGATGCGCTCGCGCTACAGCGCCTTTGCCCTAGGCCTGACCGACTATCTGCTGGAAAGCTGGGCGCCCGAGACCCGCCCGGATGCGCTGCCGCCCGGCGACCCGACCCAGTGGGTACGCCTGGAGATCCTCGACCACGGCGAGTCGGGTGATGAGGGTACCGTGCACTTTCGCGCCACCTTTCGCGAGGGGCGCCGCTGGGGGATGCTGGAGGAGCGCTCGCGCTTTCGCCGCGAGGCGGGGCGCTGGGTCTATGTGGACGGCGAGCCCTCGGTGACGCGCCTCAAGCCGGGGCGCAACGAGCCCTGCCCGTGCGGTAGCGGGAAGAAGGGCAAGGCCTGCTGCATACGCTAGGCCGTGTCTGAAAAGTGTCTGCGCTCGGCTATACGGCGTTAAAAATCAGCTCATAGTCCTCATTTACACCATGTAAACTCCGGCTTCTCGCTGATTTTTGCCTTGTCTAGCCTTCGCTCGCCGACTTTTAGAGGCCTAGACATTGCCGAGACCTTCTCCTGACAGCAAGAGTCCCCGCCGGTACACCGGCGGGGACTCTTGCGTGGTGACGCGACTGGCTGGCTTACAGCGTCATGGCGGCGAGCCAGCCGAAGGCGATCAATGGGATGTTGTAGTGCAGGAAGGTGGGCACCACGCTGTCCCAGATATGGTCGTGCTGGCCGTCGGCGTTGAGGCCGGCGGTGGGGCCGAGGGTCGAGTCCGAGGCCGGGGACCCGGCGTCGCCCAGGGCGGCGGCGGTGCCGACCAGGGCGATGGTGGCCATCGGCGAGAAGCCGAAGCCGATGGCCAGCGGCACGTAGATCGAGGCGATGATCGGGATGGTCGAGAACGACGAACCGATGCCCATGGTGATGAACAGGCCGACCAGCAGCATGACCAGTGCGGCCAGCCCCTTGTTGTCGCCGATCAGCTCGGTGGAGCTCGAGACCAGGGTCTCCACCTGGCCGCTCGCCTGCATGACGCTGGCGAAGCCGGCTGCGGCGATCATGATGAAGCCGACCAGCGCCATCATGCGCATGCCCTCGGTGAAGATGTCGTCCTGCTCGTGCCAGTGGAAGACGCCGCTCACTGACAGCAGCGCGAAGCCGAACAGCCCGCCGAGCACCATGGAGCCGCTCATCAGCTGCACCGTCACGGTGCCGACCAAGGACAGGCCCAGCACCGCGATCTGCCAGGGCTTGAGATGGCCGGCGGCCTCGGCGGGCGTCTCGTCGCCGTGGGCCAGGTCGCGGTCCTCGTAGTCGCGTCGGCGACGATAGCTGAGCAGAATCGCCACCACCAGGCCGATCGCCATGCCACCGATTGGCACGATCATCGCCGTGGGCACCATGGCGGCGGTGACGTCCAGGCCGTTGTCGTTGAGGTTGGTCAGCAGGATGTCGTGGAGGAAGATCGAGCCGAAGCCCACCGGTAGCAGCATGTAGGGCGCGGTGATGCCGAAGGTGATCACGCAGGCCACGGCGCGGCGGTCGAGCTTGAGGTGGTTCATCAGCTTGAGCAGCGGCGGCACCAGCACCGGGATGAAGGCGATGTGCACCGGGATCAGGTTCTGGGAGCTGATCGCGAAGGCCAGCAGCACGCCGAGCAGGGTGAAGACGATGGTGCGGCGGTGGGGGATGCCCTCGTCCAGGTGCAGCCCTGCGATGGCCTTCTGGGACAGCAGCTGGGTGATGCCGGAGCGCGACAGCGCCACGGCGAAGGCGCCGAGCACGGCGTAGGAGATGGCCACGGTAGCGCCGTTGCCCAGGCCGTCGTTGAAGGCGTCCATGATCTCGCCGATCGGCATCCCGGCGTAGAGGCCGCCGACCAGGGTGGCGGCGATCAGCGCGAAGACCACGGACACCCGCATCAGGCTCAGGGTGACCATGACCAGGATGGCAAGCACGATGGCGTTCATGAGGTTTCCTTGCGGGAGTGTCGAGGGTATGGGCGGAGAACGAAGCGCCCATTGTAGTCATCTGATCCCTCGACGCCAGGAAACCGGGGCCGCCGGCTCGTCGCGAGCCGGCGGCGGGGCTTACAGCGTCATGGCGGCGAGCCAGCCGAAGGCGATCAGCGGGATGTTGTAGTGCAGGAAGGTGGGCACCACGCTGTCCCAGATGTGGTCGTGCTGGCCGTCGGCGTTGAGGCCGGCGGTGGGGCCGAGGGTCGAGTCCGAGGCCGGGGAGCCGGCGTCGCCCAGGGCGGCGGCGGTGCCGACCAGCGCTACGGTGGCCATCGGCGAGAAGCCGAAGTTGATGGCCAGCGGCACATAGAGCGAGGCGATGATCGGGATGGTCGAGAACGACGAGCCGATGCCCATGGTGATGAACAGGCCGACCAGCAGCATGATAAGTGCGGCCAGGCCCTTGTTGTCGCCGATCAGCTCGGTAGAGGTGGTGACCAGGGTCTCGACCTGGCCGCTTTCCTGCATGACGCTGGCGAAGCCCGACGCCGAGATCATGATGAAGCCGACCAGCGCCATCATGCGCATGCCTTCGGTGAAGATGCCGTCCTGCTCGTGCCAGCGAAACACGCCGCTGACCGAGAGCACGGCAAAGCCGAAGATGCCGCCCAGCACCATGGAGCCGGTCACCAGCTGGGTGGCGACGGTGCCGCCCAGGGCGATGGCCAGCACGCCGAGCTGCCAGGGCTTGAGGTGGCTAGCGGCCTGGGCCTGGCTCTCGTCGCTGTGGGCCAGGTCGAGATCCCGATACTCGCGCTTGCCGCGGTAGCTGAACAGCACCGCGGTGGCCAGTCCCAGCGCCATGCCGCCGATCGGCACGATCATCGCCGTGGGCACCATGCCCGGCGTCACCGACAGGCCCAGCGAGGCGCCGGCCTCGTTGAGGTTGGCCAGCAGGATATCGTGGAGGAAGATCGAGCCGAAGCCCACTGGCAGCAGCATGTAGGGCGCGGTGATGCCGAAGGTGATCACGCAGGCCACGGCGCGGCGGTCGAGCTTCAAGTGGTTCATCAGCTTGAGCAGCGGCGGCACCAGCACCGGGATGAAGGCGATGTGCACCGGGATCAGGTTCTGGGAGCTGATCGAGAAGGCCAGCAGCGCGCCGAGCAGGGTGAGGGCGATCGTCTTGCGGTGAGGGATGCCCTCGTCGAGCTTGAGCCGATCGATGGCCCGGACGGAGAGCAGCTCGGTGATCCCGGAGCGCGACAGCGCCACGGCGAAGGCGCCGAGCACGGCGTAGGAGATGGCCACCGTGGCGCCGTTGCCGAGGCCGTCGTTGAAGGCGCTCATGATCTCGCCGATCGGCATGCCGGCGTAGAGGCCGCCGACCAGGGAGGCGGCGATCAGGGCGAAGACCACGGAAACGCGGGCGAGACTGAGCACGACCATCACCAGGATGGCCAGGACGACTGCATTCATGGAAGGTCCTTGTGGAGCGGATTGTTGTTGGAGGAGCGAGCCGCCCGCCTTCCCGCCGTGGTCGGGAGGGCGAGCGGTCGAGGGCCAGCTTAGTGGCTGGGCAGCAATTCGGCGGGCACCAGGTGGCTCAGGGTGCGTGCCGCCAAAAGCTCCCCGGCAGCCTCGATGTCAGGGCCGAAGAAGCGATCCTTGTCGTAGTAGGCAACGCGCTCGCGCAGGGCGTGACGGGCCTCTTCCAGCGGGGCGGTAGTCGCCAGGCCATTGCGGAAGTCGAGCCCCTGGCAGGCGGCCAGCCATTCGATGGCCAGGATGCCGCGCACGTTGTCGGCCATCTCCCACAGGCGCTTGCCGGCGGCCGGTGCCATGGAGACGTGGTCTTCCTGGTTGGCCGAGGTGGGCAGGCTGTCGACGCTGTGCGGATGGGCCAGGGCCTTGTTCTCGCTGGCCAGGGCGGCGGCCGTTACTTGCGCGATCATGAAGCCCGAGTTGACCCCACCGTTCTCGACCAGGAAGGGCGGCAGCTGGGACATGTGCTTGTCCATCATCAGCGACACGCGGCGCTCGGTGAGCGAGCCGATCTCGGCGATGGCCAGCGCCAGGTTGTCGGCCGCCATGGCCACCGGCTCGGCGTGGAAGTTGCCGCCGGAGATGATGTCGCCCTGTTCGGCGAACACCAGCGGATTGTCGGAGACGGCATTGACCTCGATGGCCAACACTTCGGCGGCCTGGCGGATCTGGGTCAGGGCGGCGCCCATCACCTGGGGCTGGCAGCGCAGCGAGTAGGGGTCCTGGACCTTGCCGCAGTCGGCATGGGAGTCGCTGAGCTCGCTGCGGCTGCCCAGCAGGTGACGGTAGCCTGCGGCGGCATCGATCTGGCCGCGCTGGCCGCGAACCTCGTGGATGCGGGCATCGAACGGCGAGCGGGAACTCAGGGTCGCTTCCACGGTGAGCGAGCCGCATACCGTAGCCGCCGCGAACAGGTCCTCGGCCTCGAACAGGCCCTTGAGGGCGTAGGCGGTGGACACCTGGGTGCCGTTGAGCAGGGCGAGGCCCTCCTTGGGCGCCAGGGCCAGCGGCTCGAGGCCGGCCTTGGCCAGGGCCTCCCGGGCCGGCAGCCAGTCGCCGTTATGGCGGGCTTTGCCCTCGCCGAGCAGCACCACGCTCATATGGGCCAAGGGAGCGAGATCCCCTGAAGCCCCGACGGAGCCCTTGAGCGGGATATGGGGATAGACCTCGGCGTTGATCAGCGCCACCAGGGCGTCCAGCACCTCGCGGCGGATGCCGGAGAAGCCGCGGGCCAGGCTGTTGACCTTGAGCACCATGATCAGCCGCACCAGGTCGTCGCTCATGGCCTCGCCGACGCCGGTGGCGTGCGACAGCACCAGCGAGCGCTGCAGGTCCTCGAGCTGGTCCTTCTCGATGCGGGTCTGGGCCAGCAGGCCGAAGCCGGTGTTGATGCCGTAGACGGTGCGGTCTTCGGCGATCACGCGATTGACGCAGTCGACGGCGCGGCCGATGTCGGCGTCGGCGCTGGCGGGCAGATCGACGGTCACGGGGGCCTGAAAGACCTGGCGCGCCTGGGCCAGGGTCATCTTGCCGGGTTGGATCTCGAGATGGTTCATCTGGCATTACCTTGGATAGTCATGTTCGGGGGTTAGGTGGGAAGCGCTGATTCATGTCGCGAGCGACGACAGGCTGGTTACCGCCGGAACGGAAAAGCCGGAGTTTACACGGCAGTAAATGAGGACTTTGAGTACCGCCGGGGACCAGCCTGTCGAGCGCAGCAATGAATCGGTGTTTCCCCTAGACCATCGGCAGGTCCAGGCCGTTCTCCGCGGCACAGCGCTTGGCGATGTCGTAGCCGGCATCGGCGTGGCGCATCACGCCGGTGCCCGGGTCGTTGCGCAGCACCCGGCCGAGGCGGGCGTGGGCGTCATCGCTGCCGTCGGCGACGATCACCACCCCGGCATGCTGCGAGTAGCCCATGCCCACGCCGCCACCGTGGTGCAGCGACACCCAGGTGGCGCCGCCGGCGGTGTTGAGCAGGGCGTTGAGCAGCGGCCAGTCGGAGACGGCGTCGGAGCCGTCCTGCATGGCTTCGGTCTCGCGGTTGGGGCTGGCCACCGAGCCGGAGTCCAGGTGGTCGCGGCCGATCACCACCGGCGCCTTGAGCTCGCCGTTGGCGACCATCTCGTTGAAGGCCTGGCCGAGCCGCGCGCGGTCCTTGAGGCCGACCCAGCAGATGCGCGCCGGCAGGCCCTGGAAGCTGATGCGCTCGCGGGCCATGTCGAGCCAGTTGTGCAGGTGCGGGTCGTCCGGGATCAGTTCCTTGACCTTCTGGTCGGTCTTGTAGATGTCCTCGGGGTCGCCGGACAGCGCCGCCCAGCGGAACGGGCCGATGCCCTGGCAGAACAGCGGGCGGATATAGGCCGGCACGAAGCCGGGGAAGTCGAAGGCGTTCTCGACCCCTTCTTCGCGTGCCATCTGGCGGATGTTGTTGCCGTAGTCGAAGGTCGGCACGCCCATGGCCTGGAAGTCGAGCATGGCCTGCACGTGCACCGCCATGGAGCGCTTGGCGGCCTTGACGGTGGCCTCGGGCTCGGCCTTGCCGCGTTCGACGTATTCGTCCCAGGTCCAGCCGGCCGGCAGGTAGCCGTGCAGCGGGTCGTGAGCGCTGGTCTGGTCGGTGACCATGTCCGGTTTCACCCCGCGCTTGACCAGTTCGGGCAGCACGTCGGCGGCGTTGGCGCACAGGCCGATGGAGATCGCCTTGCCCTCGGCGGTGTAGCGTTCAATGCGGGCCAGGGCGTCGTCCAGGTCGTCGGCCTGCTCGTCCAGGTAGCGGGTGCGCAGGCGGAAGTCGAGGCTAGACTGCTGGCACTCGATGTTCAGCGAGCAGGCCCCGGCCAGCGTGGCGGCCAGCGGCTGGGCGCCGCCCATGCCGCCGAGGCCGGCGGTGAGGATCCAGCGGCCGGCGAGCTCGCCGTCGTAGTGCTGGCGCCCGGCCTCGACGAAGGTCTCGTAGGTGCCCTGGACGATGCCCTGGGAACCGATGTAGATCCACGAGCCGGCGGTCATCTGGCCGTACATCATCAGGCCCTTGCGATCCAGCTCGTTGAAGTGCTCCCAGTTGGCCCAGGCCGGCACCAGGTTGGAGTTGGCGATCAGCACGCGGGGCGCGTCCTTGTGGGTCTCGAACACGCCCACCGGCTTGCCGGACTGGATCAGCAGCGACTGGGTGTTCTCCAGGCGCTGGAGGGTCTCGACGATCTTGTCGTAGCACGCCCAGTCGCGGGCGGCGCGGCCGATGCCGCCGTAGACCACCAGGTCCTCGGGGCGCTCGGCGACGTCCGGGTGCAGGTTGTTCATCAGCATGCGCAGCGGCGCTTCGGTGAGCCAGCTCTTGCAGGACAGCTCGGTCCCGGTGGGGGCGGCAATCTGGCGGCTCGGGTCGTGACGCTTGTCGGTATCGGACATGCTCGGATTCCTCTGGGTCTCGCGGTAAGGAGGCTGACGGCCGGGTGGCGATTCAGCCGTTCAGGGTCAGTAGATGGACGAGCCGGGCCGCCGCCTTGGCGGTGCGGGCGTCCAGATCGAAATCGGGGTTCAGCTCGGCCAGGTCGGCCAAGCGCAGCTTGCCGCTGTCGCGGATCGCCTCGAGCAATGGCTCGAGCAGGGCCAGCGACACGCCGCGAGCGGCGGGGGCGCTGACGCCCGGGGCCTCGGCGGCGGGCAGCACGTCCAGGTCGATGGTCAGGTAGACGTGATCGCAGTGGGCGATGAAGCGCGCCAGGTCGCGCTGGAGGGCGTCGAGCCGGCGGGCATCGAACTCGCGATCCTCGCGAACCAGCACGTCGAGCGACTCGGCGCGGGCGAACAGCGCACGGGTGTTGGCGGCGCGGCTGACACCCAGGCAGGCGTAGCGGAAGGGCCAGCCCCGTTGCTGGCACTGCCCGGCGATCTGGGCGAAGGGCGTGCCGGAAGAGCGCACATGGGCCGGGTCGCGCAGGTCGAAGTGGGCATCGAAGTTGATGATGCCGATCCGTGGCCTGGCCTCTCGCGCCTCGAGGTGGCGGGCCAGGCCCGACCAGCTGGCGTAGGCCACCTCGTGGCCGCCGCCGAGCACGATGGGCAGGTGGCCGGCCTCGAGCAGCGGGGCCAGGCGTGCGGCCAGGGCGTCCTGGGCGGCCTCGAGGGCGTCGCCCTCGCAGATCACGTCGCCGGCGTCATGGGCCGGTCCTCGGCGGTGCCAGGCCAGCGGCGCCAAGGCGCGGCGAATGGCGGTGGGCCCGGCGGCGGCGCCAATGCGCCCCTGGTTGCGGGCCACTCCTGCGTCGCTGGCGAAGCCGACCAGCACGGTGCCGGGGGCGGCGTTGGCATCGAGTGGACGCACGCGCTGGTGCCAGCGCTCGCTGTCGGGCTCCGGGTCGGTGCGGCCCTGCCAGACACGCATGTCGATCTCCACGGGCTTGGCGGTTTCAGTGCTCATGGCTCCCTGGAAGACCCGCTGGCGCAGCCGACCCGGCTGGACGGCATAGGCGAGTTCGGCGGGTGAGTCGATGTCCCACACGCAGAGATCGGCAGGCGCGCCCTCGTACAGCCGTCCCAGGTCGCGACGACCCAGGGCGGCGGCACCGTGGGCGGTCATGCCGGACAGGGCCTCGCGCGGCGTGAGCCGGAACAGGGTGCAGGCCAGGTTGAGCATCAGCGTCGGCATGAACAGCGGCGAGCTGCCCGGGTTGGCGTCGGTGGCCACGGCCATGGGCACGCCCGCCTCGCGCAGTGCCGCGATGGGCGGCAGTTGCGTCTCGCGCAGGGTGTGGAAGGCACCGGGCAGGATCACCGCCACGCTGCCCGCCTCGCGCATTGCGTCGACGCCGGCCTGGTCCAGGTACTCGATGTGGTCGGCGGACAGCGCACCGTGGCGCGCCGCCATGGCGCTGCCGCCGAGGTTGGAAAGCTGCTCGGCGTGGGCCTTGATGGGCAGGCCATGGGCCGCGGCCGCCTCAAAGACCCGTTCGCACTGTGCCACCGAGAAGGCAATCGTCTCGCAGAACACGTCCACCGCGTCGGCCAGCCCCTCGGCGGCCGCCGCCGGGATCATCTCGTCGCAAACCAGGTCGATATAGGCATCGCTGTCGTGGCGATATTCCGGCGGCAGGGCGTGGGCGCCGAGCAGGGTGGTGACGATACGCACCGGCAGGGCCTCGCCGAGGCGGCGCGCCACGCGCAGCATCTTCAGCTCGCCGTCCACGGACAGGCCGTAGCCCGACTTGATCTCCACCGTGGTGGCACCGTCGGCGATCATCGCCGTCAGCCGGGGCAGGGCGGCGGCGAACAGGGTGTCCTCGTCGGCGTCACGGGTGGCGTTGACGGTGCTCAGGATGCCGCCGCCGCGCCGGGCGATCTCCTCGTAGCTCGCGCCCTCGAGGCGCGCCTCGAACTCGTCGGCGCGGCCGCCGCCGAAGACGAGGTGGGTGTGGCAGTCCACCAGGCCGGGCGTCATGACGCCACCGTGGCCCATCTCCCGGCAGTCGGCGGCCCGCTCGGCGTCGAGCTCGCGCATCGGCACCAGGCCGGCGATACGCTCTTCCTCGACGATCACCGCCATCGGCTCGGGGAGAGTGGCCAGCCCGTCGAAGACGGTGACGTCGCGCCACAGCAGGCGGGTCGGCGTGCCTTGGGTCATGGGAGGACCTCCGTATAGGTTTGTATATACAAATGCTAGCCGATCCTTGTGGATCCGTCACCCCTTCGGATCATCTGTAGATCGATCGATGGTTCTGTGGGGTGATTCAGAAATAAAAATTAAAAATCAGGTAGTTGAAGTTAATATTGCGTCACGCGGCGAAGCTGGGATTCTGGGCTTATACCAAAGTATAAGCGAAAGAGGGGGCGACGGGTTGGCGTCACGAGGCCGGCATAATGTATATACATTACATGGCGGCGACGCGTCGTCATCACAACGACAACCCAGGAGTGCAACATGGCTACCCCTCCCTCCGCTTCGACGCCGACGCGGCATCATTCGCCGGCCGTCGCACTGAAACTCTTCGTTCCCAGCCTGCTGGGCGTGCTGATCTTCTTCGTGCCGCTGAGCCTGGGCGGCAAGACCACCATCCCGCTGGACCACATGGTCACCGGCGCGAGGACGCTGCTCGGCGAGGCCAGCGGCTACTATGCACTGGCGCTGATCGTGGCGGGCGCCATTTATCCGCTGTGGAAGGGCATCTGGCGACGCAGTGTGACCGACATGGTGTTCACCGTGCTGAAGCTCGCCGGGATCGTCACGGCGGTGCTGGCACTGACCGGCTGGGGGCCGGCCTTCCTGCACACGCCGGACATGCTGCCGTTCCTGTTCGACAAGCTGGTGATTCCGGTGGGGCTGATCGTGCCGATCGGCGCCATTTTCCTGGCGCTGCTGATCGGCTTCGGGCTGCTTGAGCTGATTGGCGTTCTGGTCCAGCCGGTAATGCGCCCGATCTGGCGTACCCCGGGCCGCAGCGCCATCGATGCGGTGGCTTCCTTCGTCGGCAGCTACTCGATCGGGCTGTTGATCACCAACCGGGTCTATCGGGCCGGCGAGTACTCGGCGCGGGAGGCGGCGATCATCGCCACCGGGTTCTCCACCGTCTCGGCGACCTTCATGATCATCGTCGCCAAGACCCTGGACCTGATGAGCGTGTGGAACGCCTACTTCTGGCTGACGCTGGGGATCACCTTCCTGGTCACCGCCATCACCGTGCGGCTGCCGCCGCTGGCCGGCATGGACGACACCAAGAGCGACCCCGAGCCCGAGGCGGCGTCCGGCAAGCGGTTTGCCACCGCCTGGCAGACCGGCCTCGACGTGGCCGCCAAGGCGCCGAGCCTGCCGGCCAGCGTGGCGCTGAACTTTCGTGAGGGGATGGTGATGGCCATCAGCATCCTGCCGTCGATCATGTCGGTCGGGCTGGCGGGACTGCTGCTGGCCAAGTACACCCCGGTGTTCGAGTGGCTGGGCTGGGTGTTCTACCCGTTCGTCGCCGTGTGGGGCGTGCCGGAGGCAGCCGAGCTGGCCCAGGCCGCGGCGGCGGGGCTCGCCGAGATGTTCCTGCCGGCGCTGTTGATGGGCGAGGCTGACTTCGTGGCGCGCTTCGCCACCGGCGTGGTCTCGGTGTCGGCGGTGCTGTTCTTCTCGGCCTCGATCCCCTGCATTCTGTCCACCAGCATTCCGCTGTCGGTGGGACGCATCGTGGTGGTGTGGTTCCTGCGTGTGGCGTTGAGCCTGCTGCTGGCGGTGCCAACCGGATACCTGGTGCAGGGCCTGAGCGGGTAGATGACCGGGCCGCATGGCCCGGACAGGGAAGTCGTTGACGGCCGGAGGCGTGCGAGCGCCTCCGGCCGTTTTGCTTTTCACCATGCCTGGCGACATCGAGAACATGCTGATTATTCTTTTAGCATGCTAAATGATTTGTTATGATCGCCGACCTTTTGTCGCGCCGTCGGCTCTGTCGGCGGCATCGAGTGATGTGTCAGGAAGCTTTTCGATGTCTCCAGATCAGAGTTTCGCGCGCTGGGTCCGGGTCGCGCTGGTGGCCTTCTGCGTGCTGTTCGTCTATTTCGTGGTCGCCGATACCTATATGCCGATGACGCCCCAGGCGCGCGTGCTGCGCCCCGTGGTGCGCGTGGCCCCGGAGGTCTCGGGGCGGGTCGAGGCGGTCGCGGTGACCAACAATCAGCCGGTCGAGCGCGGCGACGTGCTGTTCTCGCTGGAGCGCGCCCCCTTCGAGCTGGCGCTGCGCGAGGCGCGGCTGGCCCGCGAGGGCGTGGAGCGCGACAACGCCTTGATCGAGGCCGACCTCGTCGGGGCGCGGGCCGACCTCGAGGCGGCACGCGCGTCGGCCGAGGAACTGGCCGGTGAGCGCCGCCGGGCCGAGTCGCTGCTGGCGCGTCAGGGCATCTCCCGGCAGCGTGTCGACAGCATCGTGGCCCAGGAGCGCCAGGCCAGGGCGTCGGTGGACGCGGCCCGGGCGCGGGTGCGTCAGTTGGAAGTGAAACTGGGTGACCAGGGGGACGGTAACCTGCAGCGGCGCCAGGCGAACAACGCCATCGATCAGGCCCAGCTGGATCTGGCGCATACCCTGGTGCGGGCCGAGCGCGATGGGGTGGTAACCAACCTGCAGCTGCGCGAAGGCGACTACGCGACGCGGGGGCAGCCGGCCCTGGCACTGGTGGGGGAGCGCCTCGATCTGGTCGCCGATCTGCGCGAGAAAAGCCTGCGCCATGTTGGCGAGGGAGAGCCGGCACGGGTGGTGTTCGACGCTCTGCCGGGCCGAGTGTTCGAGGCACGGGTGACCTCGGTGGATGCCGGGGTCCGTGCCGGCCAACTGGCAGCGGACGGCCAGTTGGCGGACATTCCGACCACCGATCGCTGGGTGCGCGACGCCCAGCGAGTGCGTCTGCATCTCGAGGTGCAGGATCCGCCCCCGTCGCTGCCCGTCAGCGGCGCTCGGGCCACCGTGCAGCTGCTGCCGGAGGCCAACCCGCTGGCGGCGCTGTTCGGCGGGTTTCAGATTCGTCTGATGTCCTGGCTGCACTATGTCTACTGAGGGCGTGTCGGAGGCCGAACCGCGGCCGACGGAGACCGCGGCAACGCCCGCGGCGTCTTCCGAGCGGCCCTCCGGCTCGCTGGCCGGGCTCGGCCATGGCCTGAGACGCCTGCTGCTGCGCTCGTTGGGGCTGGTCGCGCCGCACCGCGGTCATGCACCGGAGGAACGGGAGCCCGGCGAGTCGCGTTTCTCGGCCAATGACCTGCGCCAGTGTCAGCGCATCGCCTGCGGTGCCGGCCTCGGCTTCGTCGTCAGTCATCTGATGGGCTGGAACTACGGCGTCTTCTATACCGTCTTTCCGATGTTCCTGCTGGGCATGATCCCGGCGCTCAATGCCCATGTGATGCGCCAGTTCCTCGGCAACGTGTTCCTCAACCTGGTCGAGGTGACCCTGGTGGTCGGGCTGACCCAGCACCTGCCGGTGGTGATGACCGGGCTGGTGTTTCTGCTGTTCGCCATCCGCTTTCGATTGATGGCCAAGGGGCCGCTGTTCCTGTTCGGCGCCAACGGCGTGCTGACGCTGAGTATCCTGCTGCACTTCGCCAGCTATCCGTCCGTTGATCTCCTGGACCTGCTGGCCAATCACGTGACGGCCAGTGTGCTGGCGGTGGCCATCGCTGCGGTGATGCACCTGGCGTTTCCCGATACCGCGCCCCGCCCGCGCCCGGCGGGAGCAGAGAAGTCGGCCGCGCTGGTGCGCCATCAGACGCTGATCGGCGCCTGCACGGCTACGCTGTCGTTCGTGGTGTTCCAGACGCTGGATCTGCGCGATTCGCTGTCGGCCCAGATGGCCACCATCCTGATTCTCTTCGCGCTGGGCTATCCCGGCGCCCGGCTGTCCGCGGTCAAGCGGGCCGTGGGCGCCTTGCTGGGCTGCAACCTGGCGATCCTGCTGCAGTTGATGCTGTTCACCCAGAGCGACCACCTGCTGCTGGTGCTGCTCAGCTACTGGATCGGGCTGATGCTCTTCGCGCGGATTCACCTGCTCGAGGGTGGTGGTTCGGGCGTCGGGTTCGGCGGCCTGACCACCCTGGGCATCCTGTTCGGCCAGTACCTGGGGCCGAACCAGGACTTCTTCTACGATGCCCTCTATCGCTTCAGCTCCATGAGCGTGGCGATGGCCGTTACCTTGGTGGTGATGGCGGTGCTGCATCGCCTGCTCAATGCCTCGGCGATGACGAGGGCTCATGAGCCTTGAATAGGCTCAGTCAGGCGGTATGCAGCGAGGAGCGCAGCTTGTAGCGGTCGCCGGGGTGCAGAAGGCGGGCATAGCTGACCAGATGGTCGCCGGACCAGGTACGGCGGATCATGCGCAGGCAGGGCTGATCGGGGGCGATCTCGAGACGTTCGGCGGTGTCCGTATCGACCAGCACCGCCTCGACGACATGTTCGACGTCGCTGATCGGGCAGGCCGCCTCCAGCACCTCGTTGGGGGTATGGCGGGCGAAGTCGGTGTCGAGATAGTGGGGCACCCGGCGGGGATTGACGTAGCGGTCCTCCAATTGGATTGGTACGCCGTTCTCGCGATGGATGATCAGGGTGTGAAAGACACGAGTGCCGAGCCGCACACCGAGTCGCATGGACACCTCGTCGCCGGCGTCCAGGGCCTCGGCGGTGAGCACCTGGCTGCTGTAGTCGTGTCCGCGGCTGGCCACCTCGGTGGCGATGTTGTGGACTTCCACCAGCGAGGATTCCGCCTTGTGGTCGGTGACGAAGGTGCCGACACCGGGCTGGCGGGTCAGGTAGCCCTGCTGGACCAGGTCGCGAATGGCCTTGTTGGCGGTCATGCGGCTGACCCCGAAGTCCTTGGCCAGCTGCTCCTCGGGGGGGATCTGGTGATGAGGTGCCCATTCGCCACTGCGAATCTTGTCGAGCAGATGCTGCTGGATCCTGAGGTAGAGCGGGAGAGTGCTGCCCATGGTCGGCCGTGAGTCCTTCACTGGTGGATCGGTAGTGCCAGACGCCGCTGGCCTCTTGATCGGCCGAGTCGGTCGGGCGCCCGTACGTCAGTCTACCCGGGAGCGAGGCGCGAGGCATCCCGACGATGGCCGGCCTGGTGAGGTTGTGGCCCGTAACGCTATCATCGTGTACCCATTCCGTTATCGTTCCCGCCAGGAGCTCCGCCATGACCGACGCACGACTGCAAAGCCCCGCCGCTGCGCGTAACCGAGAGCCGATTCGCGAGGTGCTCGAGGCAGCGCTGCCGGGGCCGGCGCGTGTCCTCGAACTGGCCGCCGGCAGCGGCGAGCATGCCTGCCACTTCGCCGCCGCCCGAGCGGACTGGCAGTGGCAGCCCAGCGACCCGGCGCCGGCGGCTCGGGCCTCCATCGACGCCTGGCGCCTGTCGGCGGAGCTGCCGAACCTGGCCGCGCCGCTGGCCCTGGACGTCACCGGGGACTGGCCGGCGGGGCCCTATGATGCGATCGTTGCCATCAACCTGCTGCATATCTCGCCCTGGGAGGTGACCGAGGCGCTGATGGCTCGGGCAGGGGAGCGGTTGGTGCCCGGTGGCGTGCTGTTCCTCTATGGCCCCTATCGGCGGGCGGAGTGCCCGACCGCCGCCAGCAACCTGGCCTTCGATGCCGACCTGCGGACGCGCGATCCCCGCTGGGGCCTGCGCGACCTGGCGGATGTCACGGCGGTGGCCGAGAGGCACGGGCTGATCCTGGAACGGATGGTGGAGATGCCGGCCAACAACCTCAGTCTGGTCTGGCGGAGGGGGCCGGGCGAAGAGTCGGCCAATGGTTGAGCCTCACTCGGGCACTTCGCCCGGCTGGCGGTACTGCACGCCTTCGGCGCGCCGCTGCTCGTCGCTCTTGGTGTCATCCTGGGCAGGCACGCCCCAGACCGTCTCGCGATGGCCGTCGGGCCAGGTGTAGGTGGTGCAGCCGGTGAGGGTCGCCAGCAGGGCGAGGCAGAGCAGGGTGATCGGGATGCGGCGTGACATGTCGGGCTCCAGTCGGTGGATGGCCCAGCCTATCAGACATGCTCCGGATAGTGGGTCCAGACCGTGACGCCGCTTTCTTCGCCGGGGATACGCACCGAGAATTCGCCTGGAGCGAGGTACTCCACCTCGTGGCCGTCGCGGGTCTTGAACAGGGTCAGGCCGCGGCTGATGGCACCGCCGTGCTGCAGGCCGTCGATGTCAGGGATGTCGCGATATTCGTCGATGACGAATTCGTTGCCGCGGTCGTCGAAGCCGATATGGGTTCTCTCGTAGTGGCGCACGTCGTCACCTCGTTGATGATGTTCCCCCTGCAGTATCGTCACGGCCTAGCCGAAAGGCGAATGGTGCCGTTTTGGCACAGTGGGTAGCGTATGATGTCTATTCATACGTTTGATTATGGAGTTCGCCATGCCCACTTCCCTGACCCCGGAGGTCCTCGCCCACTGGACCGCCGTCGCCGAGGCCAAGCTCGAGGCCGAGCAGGCTATCGCCCGCT
This sequence comes from Halomonas sp. B23F22_20, assembly GCF_043496985.1. NCBI lineage: Bacteria > Pseudomonadati > Pseudomonadota > Gammaproteobacteria > Oceanospirillales > Halomonadaceae > Halomonas > Halomonas sp. B23F22_20. The sequence goes on along the minus strand of NZ_JBIEKH010000021.1, from coordinate 22,617 downwards.
ATATCGGTTGAGAACGTGCTCCTGCCGTATCCTATCGACCGGGAGCCTTCGAGGCTTCCGGTCGTGTGGGTGGCGTGCCTTCGCCCTGCCTGGTCCTTCAGCCCGTTATGACACGATCGAGTCCGGCAACGTGGAAGCCTTGCTCGAAGACCGAAAGGACTGCCGGGTATCGACGTCAGCTATTAACGCTTCGGGCCATCATCGGAGCGCCTGCGACCATGGCCCGAGCGGGCCCAGGCCATGGCGGCGATGGCCCGTTTGCCAGACTCATCAGCATCGTCATGGTCCTGTTGCGCGCGGTGAATCAATCTATCGAGGGTCTGCAGGATCCTGGAGCGGGGCTCCGATAGCTCCCCGTCAGGTTTCATGTGGTAAACCGATGAGTGGCTGCAGTGCAAGCAGACCAGGTGGTACCGGTGTCGGCGAATCTCCGTCACCCGGAATTCACGCCACTCATTCGTGGATGCTGCACGCATCTCCGTCGTGCCGCACGGACACATCATTATCCAGCCTCCGGAGCATGGCTCCGGCGTCATCACGATTTCCTCCATGGACCTGCCCCCTGCGTGCGATGTAGTTATCATATTGATGAGCAGAATAGGGTTGAAAACCAGTCTTCGCTGTAGGAAAAAGCTGACATGAATTTCCGAGTTTTCTAATCCTGTGCCGAGCCGATCATCGCTGGACCGTTTTGGGCTTAAAATGCTGCAGATTGCACCATTCCGACGTCAAACCTGACCGAGGTAAGTTTTTTTGAGCACGACGAAAAACCGCCACCCGGCATGACCCGTAAGTGGCGGTTTCTCTTGATGTTCATGGTCGGAGCGACAGGATTCGAACCTGCGACCTTTGCAACCCCATTGCAACGCGCTACCAAGCTGCGCCACGCTCCGGCGTTCTCGTTTTGGCTCTTCGCCGTGGGGCGCTGTGCCTGAGAACGAGGCGTATACTAGCGCGTTCCCCTCGAAATGAAAACCCCTTTTTGCGCTTTCGTTTCAGAAACTTGGCTATGTGTGTCGAGTGCTGCCGCGGTGCCTCTCGTTTTGCCAGAATGAAGGGCGACGCATTCAGGGAGAACGACGATGCCACTGATCTTGGGCATGAGCATGCTGCTGGCTTGCCAGATGCTGGGTGAGATGCTGGCGAGAGGACTGGCGTTACCGATCCCTGGGCCGGTGATCGGCATGGTGATCCTGCTCGCGGCGTTGATAGTGCGCGGCAAGGTGCCGGAGAGCTTGAGAGTTTCCGGCGAGGGACTGTTGCGCTACCTGACGCTGCTGTTCGTGCCTGCCGGGGTCGGATTGATGGTGCACGGTGCGCTGATCGGTCGCGATGTCCTGCCGATCCTGGTGACGCTGATCGTGTCCACCGCGCTGACCCTTGGTGTGACGGCCTGGGTGCTGTCACGTCTCCAGGGGCGCCTCGGCAAGGGGGATCGCTCATGAATGTCGCGCGGCTGGATCAGCTGTGGGTGTATCTGTCGGGCAATCCGCTGCTGTCGCTGTTGATGACGCTGCTGGCCTTCACGCTGGCGGTCAGGCTCAACAGGGCATTGGGGGGAACGCCGCTGCTGCATCCGGTGATGTTGGCCATTGCCCTGCTGATCGGCAGCCTGCTGCTGCTCGACATGGACTATGCCACCTATTTCGAGGGTGCCCAATTCATCCATTTCCTGCTGGGGCCGGCCACGGTGGCGCTGGCCATTCCGCTCTACGACCATCGCGAGCGAGTGCGTCGCCTGCTGGGCCCCCTGTTGCTGGCCTGCGTGACGGGCATCCTGACCGCCGTGGCCAGCACGCTGGGGTTGGCGCTGTTGCTGGGGGCGAAGCACGAAACGCTGATGTCGCTCGCGCCCCGCTCGGTCACCTCGCCGATCGCCATGGGTATCGCCGAGCAGATCGGCGGGATCCCTTCCCTGGCGGCGGGGCTGGTACTGCTGACCGGCGCCATCGGCTGTGCGCTGGGGCCGGCGATCTTCCGCCTGCTGCGCATCGAGGATCCGGCGGTCCAGGGCTTCACCCTGGGGCTGGCGGCACATGGTTTCGGTACCGCCCAGGCGTTTGCCCGTCTGGGCGCCGTGGCGGGGGCCTTCTCGGGCCTGGCCATGGGCGTTACCGGCTTGCTCACGGCTTTCCTGCTGCCGTTGATCACGCACCTGCTGGGATGGGGGTAGGGCACCGGGGGATGCCCGGTGTCCGGGCGTTCTGGCGCCTGGGATCAGAGCTCTTCCCAGATGCGCTTGCGAAAATCCTCGGACAGCTCGGCCACTTTGCCCAACCGCTGCAGATGGGTGTGGGTGACGTCCCTGATGAGCTGATGATAGCGCTCGTGAAGTTCATGCGGATGCTTGGTCGGGTCGGTGCCGTAGCCGCTGGTTATTCGTTCACCGCTCTCGGCGAGGGCATGCAGGCATTGCGCCTCGAACTGCATGGCGTCCGCCAGGCTTTCCATCCAGGCGAGCTGGATGCGGGCCATGGGAAGGCTTCCCTGCAGCCATTGCTGGTTCCACCATTTGAGCATGGCGTCGTTGGCTGGCGTTAGCGGCTCGCCGGGCGCCCCCTCTTGCTGGGTCATCATGGGCCTCCTGTATCGCGCGGTGACAGGACGAGCGACGCCGGCCGCGCGGGTCGCGTCGCCAAGGAAGTATAGGCGTCTGCTCCGTCTCTGACGTTGCGAATCGCTGCTGGCAACCGTTTCCGTGACGCCGGTCAAGCCGGCTCGAGCAAGCCGTGGTGGCCTGGTCTAGGGTCATGGGGAGTCGTAGAGGAGAAGCAGCATGTGGAACGTCATCAAGTCGGTGCTGACGGCTTTCTTTGGTGTCCAGAAGGAGTCCAGGCGCCGTGAAGATTTTACCAGCGGACGAGCGTGGTCCTTCATCATCGTGGGCGTGCTGATGGCGCTGGTGTTGGTCGTGTTGATCGCCGCGGTCGCCTCTATGGCGGCACGCTGAGCCGGACCACTAGCGTTGACAAAGCCGTTGGGGGAGCGAGATTGCCTCTTCAGGTCGACCATCGAACGGCTTCTATACTCGATCCAGACGTGGCTAATACAACAACGACGTCAGGAAGAGGAGGGGCGATGCGCAACCGGCTCGTAGGGACGGCGGGAGGGACGATCCTGGCGGGATCACCCTCGGTTGTGCTGGCTAACGGCTGGAACATGCCGGTCGGTGTCACCGACCTGAGTCGCGATATCCAGTCCCTGCACATGATCATCTTCTGGATCTGCGTGGTCATCGGGATCGTGGTATTCGGCGCGATCTTCTATTCGCTGTTTCGCTATCGCCGCTCCCGAGGTGCCAAGGCCGTGCACTTCCACGAGCACACTACCGTCGAGGTCATCTGGACGGTCATACCGCTGCTGATCCTGGTGGCGATGGCCGTGCCCGCCACGGCGACTCTCAAGCGCATGTACGACGCCTCCGAGGCCGACATGGACGTGCTGATCACCGGTCAGCAGTGGCGCTGGCGCTACGAGTATCGGGACGAGGGCGTGGCCTTTACCTCCAACCTGGCCACGCCGCGCGAGCAGGTCCAGGGCCAGGCCGCCAAGGATGATAACTACCTGCTGGAGGTCGACCAGCCGCTGGTGCTGCCAACCGACCGCAAGGTACGTCTGCTGCTGACGTCCGATGACGTGATCCATTCCTGGTGGGTGCCGGAGCTGGCGGTCAAGCAGGATGCCCTGCCGGGCTTCGTCAACGAGAACTGGGTGAGGATCAACGAGCCCGGGACCTACCGTGGCCAATGCGCGGAGCTTTGTGGTCGCGACCACGCCTTCATGCCGGTCGTCGTCGAGGCGATGGAGCCCGCGCGTTTCGATGAGTGGCTGGCCGAGCGCAAGGCTGCCGCCGCCGAGGCCGCCCTTGGGATTGACCGCGAGTGGGGCCTCGACGAGCTGATGGAACGGGGCGAGCAGGTCTACGGCACCATCTGTGCTTCCTGCCACCAGCCCGATGGCAGCGGCAGTCCGCCGGCCTTCCCCGCCCTGGCGGGCAACCAGGCGCTGCTGGACGACCGCGAGCGGCATATCACGACCGTGGTCAACGGTGTCTCCGGCACCGCCATGCCGGGATTCAGCAATACGCTCGACCCGGTGGAGATCGCCGCCGTGATTACCTATGAGCGCAACGCCTGGGGCAACGATGCCGGCGACAGCGTCCAGCCCTCGGCGATCGCCGAGCGGCTCGCCGACTAGCTTCCACCAGGCGCCGGCAAAGGCGAACGAGATGCTAACCAGGGAGTACGACCATGGCTTCGCACCTGCCTCCCAAGTCCACCGCCCAGCATAGTCAGCCGGCCTCGGCCGGGATGACCGCCGAGCCGCACGCCGCACCGCGGGGCATCAAGCGCTGGTTGCTGACTACCAATCACAAGGAGATCGGCACGCTCTACCTGCTGTTCTCGCTGGCCATGTTCTTCATCGGCGGGCTGTTCGCGATGGTCGTGCGCGCCGAGCTCTTCCAGCCGGGGCTGCAGCTGGTCCAGCCCGAGTTCTTCAACCAGATGACTACCATGCACGGCCTGATCATGGTCTTCGGGGCGGTGATGCCGGCCTTCGTGGGGCTGGCCAACTGGATGGTGCCGCTGCAGGTCGGTGCCCCGGACATGGCGCTGCCACGGCTCAACAACTTCAGCTTCTGGCTGCTGCCGGTCGCCTTTGCGATGCTGCTGTCGACCCTGGTGATGCCGGGTGGCGCCCCCAATTTCGGCTGGACCTTCTATGCGCCGCTGTCGACGACCTACGGGCCGCCGTCGACCACCTTCTTCATCTTCTCGCTGCATCTCGCGGGCATCAGCTCGATCCTGGGCGCCATCAACATCATCGCCACCATCCTCAACCTGCGGGCGCCGGGCATGCGGCTGATGGACATGCCGCTGTTCGTGTGGACCTGGCTGATCACCGCTTTCCTGCTGATTGCGGTGATGCCGGTGCTCGCGGGGGTGATCACCATGATGCTGCTGGATATCAATTTCGGCACCAGCTTCTTCAGCGCCGCCGGCGGTGGCGACCCGGTGCTGTTCCAGCATCTATTCTGGTTCTTCGGCCATCCGGAGGTCTACATCATGATCCTCCCGGCCTTCGGCATCGTCTCGGTGATCATCCCCACCTTCGCGCGCAAGCCGCTGTTCGGCTACGCCTCCATGGTCTACGCCACGGCTTCCATCGCCATCCTGTCGTTCCTGGTCTGGGCCCACCACATGTTCACGGTGGGGCTGCCGCTGGTGGCCGAGCTGTTCTTCATGTACAGCACCATGCTGATCGCGGTGCCCACCGGGGTGAAGGTCTTCAACTGGGTGACCACGCTGTTCCGCGGTTCGATCACCTTCGAACCGCCGATGCTGTTCGCGCTGGCCTTCGTGGTGCTGTTCACCATCGGCGGTTTCTCCGGGCTGATGCTGGCCATCTCCCCGGCGGACTTCCAGTACCACGACACCTATTTCGTGGTCGCGCACTTTCACTACGTGCTGGTGCCCGGCGCGGTCTTCGCCATCATGGCCGGCGTCTATTACTGGCTGCCCAAGTGGACCGGCCACTACCCGCACCTGCGGCTGTCCCAGTGGCACTTCTGGTTGTCGGTGATCGGCGTCAACCTGACCTTTTTCCCCATGCACTTCGCCGGCCTGGCCGGCATGCCGCGGCGCATCCCGGACTACGCGCTGCAGTTCGCCGACTTCAACATGGTGACCAGCCTCGGCGCCTTCCTGTTCGGGGCCTCCCAGCTGTTGTTCGTGGCGGTGGTGGTGCTGTGCGTGCGGGGCGGGGAGAAGGCGCCGGCCAAGGCATGGGACGGCGCCGAGGACCTGGAGTGGACGGTACCGAGCCCGGCGCCGTTGCACACCTTCGAAACGCCTCCCGACTTCCGGCCTCGCGAGCACTGAGTTCGCGGCGCCTCGCAGCGGTGCCGACTCGGGCGGTGGCCAGCTAGAGGAGATCGAGCATGAGCGGTGGCAGCTACTACGTTCCCGCCTCCAGCAAGTGGCCGGTGCTGGCCTCGCTGGCGATGGGCGCGATGATGATCGGTGCCGGCACCCTGCTGGTCCACGGGCTGGCCGGCTGGCCTGTCATGACGGTTGGCCTGCTGGGGGTGTTGGCGGTGATGACGCTGTGGTTCCGTGACGTCATCCAGGAGTCCCGCCGCGGCCTCTACGACGCGCAGATGGACCGCTCCTTCCGCTGGGGCATGGGCTGGTTCATCTTCTCGGAGGTGATGTTCTTCGCCGCCTTCTTCGGCACGCTCTTCTACGTGCGCGCCTTCGCGCTGCCGTGGCTGGACGGCGAGGGCGCCAAGGGCGTGGCGGCCTTGCTGTGGCCCGACTTCACTGCCTCCTGGCCGCTGATGAATCCCCCGGACAAGGCCATCCAGGGGCCCAGCGAGACCTTTTCCCCCTGGCACCTGCCGCTGGTCAATACCCTGATCCTGGTCGGCTCCAGCATCACGTTGACGGTGGCCCACGAAGGGCTCAAAGAGGGCTATCGCGCCACAGCGCGTAACTGGCTGACTGGCACGGTGCTGCTCGGGCTCTGCTTCATCCTCATCCAGGGGTTCGAGTACTACGAGGCCTACGCTCATTACGGCATCACGCTGCAGGCGGGTATCTACGGCGCTACTTTCTTCCTGATGACCGGCTTCCACGGTCTCCACGTGATCATTGGCACCATCATCCTGATCGCCATTCTGGGGCGGGTGGTGAGCGGGCACTTTTCCCACGACGACCACTTCGCCTTCGAGGCGGCGGCCTGGTACTGGCACTTCGTCGACGTGGTGTGGATCGGCCTGTTCACCTGCGTCTACGTCTTCTGAGCGAATCAGCCGCCGAGGTCGCCGATATAGAAGCCATACAGGAGCAGCGCCAGTAGCAGGGCCGCCAGGACGACGCGCAGCTTGAGGGACACAAGGACCCGCCGCGAGCGCCCCCCGTCCTTGATCAGGAAGCCGGCGCCGGCGGCGAGGCTCGCCACCATGGCCAGGAAAACGAGGGCAATCAAGGTCTTGAGTAGCATTTCTCACTCCGTGAAAGGGGCCGCTGACCGACGCTGGAGCGGCCGCCGCCTGGGGCTCTGGATCCTGTGCTGGAGCCTGGTGGTGGCGTTGGCGCTCGGACTTGGACTATGGCAGTGGCAGCGGGCCGCCGACAAGCGCGAGCTGCTGGCACGCTACGCCGAGGCGCCCCAGCTGGAAGACCCCGTGGCGATGCCGCCAGACGGCGCCCGTGTGACCCTGCGTGGTGAGTACGTGGCCGAGGACACGCTGTTCCTCGATAACCGCACCCACGACAGTCAGCTGGGCGTCGCCGCCCTGACACCGCTGCGCGACGATGGCGGTCGGCTGTGGCTGGTGGAGCGTGGCTTCCTGGCCACCGGGCCTAGCCGGGCGACCCCCGTCGTGGCCACGCCCGAGGGTAAGGTCGTGCTGTCCGGGCGCTGGCAGGTCGCCGGCGAGGCGGCGCCGCTGTTCGGTCCCAATCGCGAAGGGCGTCGTCTGCAGCGTATCGCGCTGAGCGCCTGGTCGGGGCTCGGTGGCTTCGCCCACGACGGCTGGCTGCATCTCGAGGCCGGCCCCGGGCATCTCGAATCCTGGTGGCGTCCCAACGTTCTGCCGCCGTCGCGGCATCTGGGCTACGCCCTTCAGTGGTGGGGCCTGGCCCTCGCCGCGCTGGTGGTGATGATCCTGGGCGGTCGACGCCTGGCCCGTGATCGTCGCGAGTCCTCGTCCGGCCAAGAGGAGTGATCGATGCCTGCCCAATCTCCCGTCTCGTCGCGCGCCAAGCTGCTGGCGCTTTTCGCGGTCTTCCTGCTGCCCATGGCGGTGGCCTGGGGCATGGTCGAGTGGCGCTGGGGCGTGCCCGAGGGCCGCACCGCTCATGGGCGCCTGACGCCGGACCTGCCGGAGCTTGCCGCCTGGCCGCTCGTCGGAGGTGCCAAGCAGGGCGCCGATGACTGGGTGCTGGCTTTCGACTGCTCGGCATCGTGCGCTGAACAGGCCGATCGCTGGTGGCGCCTGCACCGCGCCCTGGGACGGGAGGCCCATCGTGTCAGTCGGTTGCGGCTCGGAGGCTCCAGCGAGGCCTTGCCCGGGGCTGCGACGGCGGAATGGACGGAGGAAGCCGCGTGGCGGGCGCCGGGGCGGCTGTGGATCTTCGACCCCGAGGGGCGTCCGGTGCTGCAGTATGCGCCCGGGGTCGAGACGTCGCTGGTGCTCGAGGACCTCGAGCATCTGCTCGAACGCAATCCCGCGCCGCCCACGGCGCGCCTGCACCGCGAGTGAGGAGGGACCCGGATGCGCGATACCGACGATCGTTCATGCCTGCGCCCCGTGCTGTGGCTGAGCCTGGCCGGGACGCTGTTTTGTGCCCTGGTGGTGCTGGCCGGGGCCGCGACCCGGCTGATGGATGCCGGTCTTGGCTGCCCGGACTGGCCCGGCTGCTATGGCGCGCCGCTGGTACCCGATGCCGAGGGCGCCTTGGCTCACAGTCCGGAGGTTCCGCTCGAAGCGACCAAGGCCTGGATGGAGATGATGCACCGTTATCTGGCGGCGGCGTTGATCGCCATGGCGCTGCTGCTGATGGCGCTGGGCGGGCGTCTACGCCAGCGCTGGGTCGGTTACCCCTGGCGCCCGACCCTGGGGCTGTTGGCATTGTTGATGGTGCAGGGTGCCTTCGGCGCCTTCACGGTCACCTTCAAGCTGTGGCCCCAGGTAGTGACGCTGCACCTGCTGGGCGGCCTCGCGGTCATGGTGCTGTTTCTGTGGCTGCACCTTCGCCTTCGGCGTCTGGCCTCGGGAGCGCCTGCCGTGATGCGGCCTCGTCGCCTCACGCTACTGTGGCGGGCCACGCTGCTCGCTCTGGTGCTGCAGTTGGCGCTAGGCGGCTGGACGTCGAGCAACTATGCCGGCATCGCCTGCCAGGGATTCCCCACCTGCAATGGACAGTGGGCAGCGGCCATGGACTGGGGGGAAGGCTTCCATCTGACCCAGGCGGTAGGCCCCAACTATCTGCACGGACAGTTGCATGCCGAGGCGCGTAGCGCCATCCAGGTGGGGCACCGGCTGGGTGCCGCGCTGCTGCTGACCTGCCTGCTGGCGCTGGCCTGGCGTCATGCCCGCGATCGGGCGATGCGGCCCTGGCTGGCATTGGCGGTTGGCACTGGCCTGGGGCAGGCGGCGCTGGGAGTGGCCAACGTGCTGCTGTGGTTGCCGCTGTGGCTAGCCTTGTTGCACACGGCCGGCGCGGCCCTGCTGGTGATCTGCCTGTCGCTGGCGGTCTGGCATTGGCGCTGGCCGCCCATGGCCGTGGCGCCGAATGTCGGGCGAGAGGGGTGGGTGCATGTCTGAAGGCGTGACGATGCGAGCGCTGGCTGCCGGGGCAGCACCGCGCTGGCGAGACCTGTTGAGCCTGTGCAAGCCGCGCGTGGTGGCGGTGATGCTGGTCTGCAGCCTGGTGGGCATGCTGCTGGCGCGGCCCTTGCCGTCTCCCGGTGCGGTGTTCTTCGGCCTGTTGGGCATCGCGCTTGCCGCCGGCGGAGCCGCGGCCTTCAATCACGTGGTGGATCGACGGCTGGACGCGCTGATGCTGAGAACCGCCTCCCGTCCGCTGGCCAGTCGGCGGCTGTCGACCCCGCTGGCGCTGGGCTGGGCGACGCTGCTGTCGGTGGCGGGGATCGCGCTGCTGCTGTGGCGGGTCAATGCCCTGACGGCCTGGCTGACCCTGAGCTCGCTGATCGGCTATGCGCTGGTCTATACCGCCTTCCTCAAGCGGGCCACGCCTCAGAACATCGTCATCGGCGGGGTGGCGGGAGCGGCCCCGCCGCTGCTCGGCTGGACGGCGGTCAGTGGTCAGCTCGGGCCGGAACCGCTGCTGCTGATGCTGATCATCTTCGCCTGGACGCCGCCGCACTTCTGGGCCTTGGCCATTCACAAGCGCGACGAGTATGCCAGGGCCCAGGTGCCGATGCTGCCGGTGACGCACGGAGAAGCCTTCACGCGCTTGCAGGTCTGGCTCTATGGCTGGCTGACGGTCGCCGTGACCTTGCTGCCGTTCGTGATCGGCATGAGCGGGGCGCTATACTTGGTCGGGGTCATGATCCTCAATGCGCGTTTCATGGTCTGGAACTGGCGGGTCTGGCGGGGGCGGGATCAGAAGGCTCCGCTGGGAGCCTTCTGGTTCTCGATTCGCTATCTGCTGGGCGTGTTCGGCGTACTGCTGCTGGATCACTACGCGATGCTCTGGCCGACCTGAGGCCGCTGTCTCACCAGAACAGCGTCACCAACGGGTAGGCCAGCAGGCTGACCAGCAGGGTGCCGATCAGGTTGAGCGCGAAGCCGGTCCGGATCATCGACTGGATGCGCATGTGTCCGGTGGCGAAGACGATGGCGTTGGGCGGTGTAGCCACCGGCATCATGAAGGCGCAGCTCGCGGCGATGGCGGCGGGGACAGTCACCAGCAGCGGCGAGATGTCCAGCGACACGGCCAGGGCACCGAGCAGCGGCAGGAAGGCCGCGGCGGTGGCGGTGTTCGACGTCACCTCGGTGAGGAAGATGATCACCAGTACCACCACGCCGATCAGTGCCAGCAGCGGGAAGGTGCCGAAGATCTCCAGGCGCTGGGCGATCCACTCGGCGAGCCCCGAGCGGCTGATCGCTCCCGCCAGGGCCAGGCCGCCGCCGAATAGCAGCAGGATGCCCCAAGGCAGCGTCTGGGCCGATTCCCAGGTCATCAGTCGCTCGCCCTTGCCCTTGCCGGCGGGTACCAGGAACAGCGCGATCCCGGCGGCGATGGCGATCCCGGTATCCGATAGCCAGTCGAGGCCGGCCTGGTTGAGCAGCGGGCGACAGACCCAGGCCATCGCGGCCAGCAGGAAGATCATGCCCACACGACGTTCGGCGGCGCTGGTCCGGCCCAGGTGCTGCAGTTCGCGCCGTACCAGGTCGGCGCCCTCGTCGCTGCCTTGCAGGTTGAAGCCGCGGCGGGTCAGCCACCACCAGGCGCAGGCCATCATCGCCAGGCTGATCGGCAGTCCGACCAGCATCCACTGGGCGAAGCCGAGATCGATGCCGCGGCTGTCGGCCAGGTAGCCGGCCAGCAGTGCATTGGGCGGCGTGCCGATCAGCGTGGCGATGCCGCCGATGCTGGCGGAGTAGGCGATGGCCAGCAGCAGGGCGGTGGCGTAGCGGGCGAGTTCCTCGGGATCACTGTCGTCGAGCAGGCTGATCACCGACATGCCGATGGGCAGCATCATGATCGCCGTGGCGGTATTGGAGACCCACATGCTGAGAAAGCCGGTGGCCAGCATGAAGCCGCCGATCTGGCGCCGTGGGTGGTGGCCGACCACGCGCAGCACGTGCAGCGCAATGCGCCGGTGCAGGTTCCAGCGCTGCATGGCAATGCCCAGCAGGAAGCCCCCCAGGAACAAGTAGATGATCGGATTGGCATAGCTGGATGCCGCCTCGCGCATGTCGCCGAGGCCCAGCGCCGGAGCCAGCACCAGGGGCAGCAGCGAGGTGGCGGGGATTGGAATCGCCTCGGTCGACCACCAGGTCGCCATCAGCAGCGCCAGGCCGGCACAGGCCCAGGCGCTCTCGCTCATGCCGGCGGGGGGAGGTGCCAGCAGCGTTGCCAGCAGCCACAGCGGGCCGAGTACCAGGCCAATGCGTGCGGCATGGGAGGGACGGGATTCGGACGCAGTCATCTTGGCTCCTTGCCAGGTTTGTCCCGGGGATTGGGGTCTTGGGGGGCACAGTATAGAATGGCGACCCTTATCCCACGATGCTTCGGGAGCCTTCATGACCTTGACTACCGCGTTGATCCTGCTCGGCGTTGGCCTGGCCATTGTGGCCGGGCTTGGCGCTTACGCCATGACCCTGTGGCGCGAAGTGCGTCGTCGCCGAGCGTTTCGTGAAGCGGAACTGCGCCGTGCCCATGACAACTGTCTCGACAACCTGGAATTGGTGGCCTCGGCGCTGATGCAGGAGCAGGTTGATGTCACCGAAGGCGCCTGGCGCTGCAAGACGCTGCTCGAGATCCTCGACCCCTCTCTCGTCGAGCGACCTGAGTTTCAGGCCTTCGGCGAGGTCCATAGCCGAACTCGACACCTGCATACCCACTCGGCGCGGCAGGCGCTGAGCCCCAAGGAGCGCTTCCGGGAAGATCGCGAGCGACTGGCGGTCGAGGACGAGATGCGCGAAGCGGTGCTCGAGGCGGCCGGTGCGGCCCTGCGTTTCCGGCACAATTGGCCGCAATCGCTGCATTGAGGCCATGTTGTGTAGACAATGACTTACAACACAGCATTTGCATCCTTCGCCCACCTTGGGCAAGCTTGTCGTCGCACCGCAGATGGCTCATATGCGAAGGGAAACGACGCTATCTAGCGGTCTTGGCTGGCTTAATTCGCATTTTCGTGCTTTCTTGATCGGTGTAGGCGAACGCTGTTCGTCACCCTGGCCATTCCATCGGGCCTCCTGGATGGCTTCACCACGATGACCATGCCAGATTTGTGTGAAGAAGGAGTCTTACATGAAAAAATCTACGACTGGCTTGCTGCTCGGTTCCGCTCTGGTTGTCGGCCTTTCAGGCTGTGCCAGCTCGGCCTCTCAATCCTCGGGCATGGGGGATAGCGCATCCTCCGATCGTGCCTGGTATCAGCACCCGGCAATCTGCGGTCTCGCCGGTGGTCTGATCGGTGGCGGTATCGGCTATTCCGTCACCAACGATGATGACGAGACCGACGGGGCAGCCGTCGGCGGCACCATCGGTGCCACCGCGGGTGCGCTGCTGTGCGCCGAGCCGAACAAGACAGCCGCTCCCGCGCCTAGGGATACCGACGGCGACGGCGTCATCGACGCCAACGACCAGTGTCCGGGTACCCCGGCCGGCGTTGCCGTGGATGCCGTGGGCTGCCCGCTGGACTCCGACGCCGACGGCGTGCCGGACTACCAGGACCAGTGCCCGGGTACCCCGGCCGGCGCCGAAGTCAACGCCCTGGGCTGTGAGGCAGACCTGGTGCTGCGTGACGTCAACTTCGAGTTCGATTCCGCGACCCTGACCATGGGCGCAGAGGGCATTCTCGACGGCGTTGCCGACAAGCTGCGCGCCAACCAGAACGTTCGCGTTCGCATCGAAGGCCACACCGACTCGATGGGTCCGGAAGGTTACAACAAGGACCTGTCACAGCGTCGCGCCGATTCTGTGGCCGACTACCTGGCAAGTCAGGGTGTCGACCGTAACCGCATGCGCACCATCGGCTACGGTGAGTCCCAGCCGGTTGCCTCCAACGATACCGATGCCGGTCGTGCTCAGAACCGCCGCGTCGAGCTGGGCGAGTGGGAATAATCTTCCGCTGAGCCCATGCCCCGGTCAGCCGGGGTATATCGAGAGTGAAAGAGGCGCCTTCGGGCGCCTCTTTTCGTCGATGAGTGCTTTCGTCAAGATGGCATGGCCTCGGTGCCGCCTCGTCTGCTAGGCTAGGTGGCGCTTTATCAAGCGCTTGCGACGACCATTCTTTTTCTGGCGACATGTGATCCCTGGTATGGATCACCACTGCGCACAAGGAAACCCTTCATCATGCCCATCGTGACCCTGCCGGACGGCAGCCAGAGAACCTACGACGAACCGCTCACCGTGATGCAGGTGGCCGAAAGCATCGGCGCCGGCCTGGCCAAGGCCTGCGTGGCCGGCCGTATCGACGGCGAGCTGGTGGATGCCGCGGACATCATCGAGCGTGACGCCAAGGTGGCCATCATTACCGCCCGCGACCAGGAAGGCCTGGAGATCATTCGGCACTCCTGCGCCCACCTGATCGGCCATGCGGTGAAGCAGCTGTATCCCGATGCCAAGATGGCCATCGGCCCGGTGATCGAAGACGGCTTCTACTACGATATCGACTTCGGCCGTGCGGCGACCCCCGAAGACCTCGAGGCCATCGAGCAGCGCATGAAGGCGCTGATCGACACCGGCTACGACGTGGTTCGCGAGTACGTCGACCGCGACAAGGCGATGCTGACCTTCCTGCATCGTGAAGAGCCCTACAAGCAGGAGATCGTCCGAGAGATTCCCGAAGGGGAGACCATTCGTCTCTACCATCACCAGGAATACACCGACATGTGTCGCGGGCCGCACGTGCCGAACACCCGGCACCTCAAGGCCTTCAAGCTCACCAAGCTGGCCGGTGCCTACTGGCGCGGCGACGCCGAGCGCCCGATGCTGACCCGTATCTACGGCACCGCCTGGGGCGACAAGAAGCAGCTCAAGGCCTATCTCAAGCGTCTCGAGGAGGCCGAGAAGCGCGATCACCGCAAGCTGGCCAAGAAGATGGATCTCTTCCACCTGCAGGAAGAGGCCCCGGGCATGGTGTTCTGGCACCCCAACGGCTGGACCATGTACCAAGCGCTCGAGCAGTACATGCGCCGGATACAGATCGAGAACGGCTATCAGGAGATCAAGACGCCCCAGGTGGTCGATCTCTCGCTGTGGAAGGCCTCGGGGCACTGGGGGCACTACAGCGACCTGATGTTCACCACCGAGTCCGAGAAGCGCGAATACGCGGTCAAGCCGATGAACTGCCCCTGCCACGTGCAGGTGTTCAATCAGGGCCTGAAGAGCTACCGCGATCTACCGCTGCGCCTGGCCGAGTTCGGCAGCTGCCACCGCAACGAGCCCTCCGGTTCGCTGCACGGCCTGATGCGTGTGCGTGGCTTCACCCAGGACGACGCCCATATCTTCTGCACCGAGGGCCAGATCCAGTCCGAGGCCGAGGCCTTCATCGCCTTGACCCTCAAGGTCTACAAGGAACTGGGCTTCGAGGACGTCGAGCTCAAGCTGTCCACCCGCCCCGACGACTTCATGGGTGAGGCGGCGCTGTGGGATCGCGCCGAGGCCGGGCTCGAGGCGGCATTGAACTCCACCGGTCTGGAGTGGGAGCTGCAGCCCGGCGAGGGGGCTTTCTACGGTCCCAAGATCGAGTTCTCGCTGCGTGACTGCCTGAACCGCGTGTGGCAGTGCGGCACGCTGCAGCTCGACTTCAACCTGCCGGGCCGCCTGGGCGCACAGTTCGTCGACGAGCACGGCGATCGCAAGACGCCAGTCATGCTGCATCGCGCGATCCTGGGCTCCTTCGAGCGTTTCCTGGGGATTCTCATCGAGCATCATGCCGGCGCCATGCCGTTGTGGCTCGCCCCCCAGCAGGCGGTGATCCTCAACATCACCGATGCCCAGCGCGATTATGTGCTGGAACTGGAGCGTCGTCTGCAGAAAATCGGCCTTCGCGTCAAGGCGGACTTGAGGAACGAGAAGATCGGCTTTAAAATCCGCGAGCATACGTTGCAGAAGGTCCCCTATCTCCTGGTGGTGGGAGATAAGGAAGTCGAGGCCGACTCGGTGGCCGTGCGAACACGCACCGGCGAGGATCTCGGCACGCTGCCGGTGGATGCCTTCATCGACAGAGTGCGGGCCGAGCGGCTGTAACGACATCTTCCCTAAGCGAAAGTGGAGACGGAACCATCAAGCGAAGCAACCCTAGAGGGCGTCCGCAGGACAAGCGGCCCCCGATGAACGAGCGCATTACCGAGGATCAGGTTCGCCTGATCGACAGCGACGGCGAGCAGTTGGGTATTGTACCCACCAGCGATGCGCTGGAGCGCGCAGAAGCCGCCGGTATGGATCTCGTGCAAATTTCCAATGCCGATCCGATCGTCTGCAAGATCATGGATTACGGCAAGTTCGTCTTCGAGCAGAAGAAGCAGAAGGCGGCTCAGAAGAAGAAGCAGAAGCAGATCCAGGTCAAGGAAGTCAAGTTCCGGCCTGGCACCGACGAGGGCGACTATCAGGTCAAGATGAAGAACCTGACGCGCTTCCTCGAAGGTGGCGACAAGGGCAAGGTCACGCTGCGCTTCCGCGGACGCGAGATGGCTCATCAGGACATCGGTCGCAAACTGATGGAGCGGATCGCCGCCGACCTCGTAGAGATCGGCACCGTGGAGTCCTTCCCCAAGATGGAAGGGCGGCAGATGATCATGATCATTGCCCCTAAGAAGAAGTAAGTGAAAGAGAAGAAGTGATCCGACGGCCCGTCCAACGGATGGCCGGCAGCCAGCCGGCCATCGGCCCCGGATTTTCTAAAAAACCTCGAGCGGAGTTCATCTCATGCCGAAGATCAAGAGCAACAGCGGCGCTGCCAAGCGCTTCAAGAAGACGGCCAACGGCTTCAAGCACAAGCAGTCGTTCCGTAGCCACATCCTGACCAAGAAGTCCACCAAGCGTAAGCGTCAGCTGCGTGGTATGAAGCAGATCCACGACGCCGACAAGCAGCTCGTGCAGCGCATGCTGCCGAACCTGTAACCCTTGGTCGCCAAACTTTAATCGTCAGGAGTAAGCCATGACTCGCGTCAAGCGTGGTGTCGTCGCCCGTCGTCGTCACAAGAAGATCCTCAAGCAGGCCAAAGGTTACTATGGTGCTCGTTCACGCGTCTTCCGCGTGGCCAAGCAGGCCGTCATCAAGGCCGGCCAGTATGCCTACCGTGACCGTCGCCAGCGCAAGCGCCAGTTCCGCGCCCTGTGGATCCAGCGTATCAACGCCGGTGCTCGTCAGCACGGCCTGTCCTACAGCCGCTTCGTCGGTGGCCTGAAGAAGGCCGGCATCGAGATCGACCGCAAGGTCCTCGCCGACCTGGCCGTCAACGAGAAGGCCGCCTTTGCCGCCATCGTCGAGAAGGCCAAGGCTGCCCAGTAAGTGATCTCGATAACGGCATGGCGCGTCAGTGCTGGCGCACCATGCCGCGGATCCTCGCAGGGGAAGAGCAGCCGCTCTTCCCCTGTTTTTTTTGCATGCGACCCCCTGATCAAGACATCGGAGCACAACGGATGGACCACCTTCCCACTCTGGTCGCCGAGGCCCGCGACGCCGTTCAGGCCGCCGAGAGCATGGCCGCCCTGGATGAGCTGCGGGTGCGCTACCTCGGCAAGAAGGGCGAGATCACCGCGCTGCTCAAGGGCCTTGGCAAGCTGCCCGCCGAGGAGCGCCCGGCCGCCGGCGAGCGCATCAACCAGGCCAAGCAGGCGCTGGCCCAGGAGATCGACGCGCGCCGACAGGCCCTCGAGAAGGCCGCCCTGCAGGCGCGCCTGGCCGCCGAGCGCCTCGACGTGACGCTGCCTGGCCGCGGCCAGCCGAGCGGTGGCCGTCACCCGGTGACCCGTACCCTGGAGCGTATCGAAGGGCTGTTCACGCGCATCGGCTTCGATGTGGCCGTCGGTCCGGAGATCGAGGACGACTACCACAACTTCGAGGCCCTCAACATTCCCGCCCACCACCCGGCGCGGGGCATGGCCGACACCTTCTACTTCGATGCCACCCGGCTGCTGCGCACCCACACCTCGCCGGTGCAGGTACGCACCATGAAGGAAGAAGAGCCGCCGATCCGCATCGTTTGCCCGGGGCGCGTCTATCGCAGCGACTCCGACCTGACCCACACGCCCATGTTCCACCAGGTGGAAGGGCTGCTGGTCGACGAAGACGTGCGTTTCTCGGACCTCAAGGGCACCATCCAGGATTTCCTGCACGCCTTCTTCGAGCGTGACGATCTCTCGGTGCGTTTCCGGCCCTCCTACTTCCCCTTCACCGAGCCGTCGGCCGAGGTCGACATCCAGTGCGTGATGTGCAACGGCGACGGCTGTCGTGTCTGCTCGCACAGCGGCTGGCTCGAGGTGATGGGCTGCGGCATGGTGCACCCGGAAGTGTTCCGTCACGCCGGCATCGACAGCGAACGCTACACCGGCTTCGCCTTCGGCATGGGGGCCGAGCGCCTGGCGATGCTGCGCTATGGCGTCAACGACCTGCGGCTGTTCTTCGACAACGACCTGCGCTTCCTCAAGCAGTTCGCCTGAACGTCCCAAGAACACAGCGATAGGATTCGACATGAAATTTTCCGAACAGTGGCTGCGTGAATGGGTGTCCCCGGCGCTGGCGACCCAGGCGCTGGCCGATCAGATCACCATGGCCGGCCTCGAGGTCGATGCCATCGAGCCGGTGGCGGCCGAGTTCACGGACGTGGTGGTGGCCGAGGTCGTTGCCAAGGCGCCGCACCCCGACGCCGACAAGCTCAACGTCTGCCAGGTCGAGGACGGCAGCGGCGAGCGCGTTCAGGTGGTCTGCGGTGCCCCCAACGTGGCTGAGGGCCAGAAGGTGCCCTTCGCGCGGGTCGGCGCGGTGCTGCCCGGCGACTTCAAGATCAAGAAGGCCAAGCTGCGCGGCGTCGAGTCCCGCGGCATGATCTGCGCATCGTCCGAGCTGGGTCTGGAAGAAGAGGCCTCGCCGGGCATCCTGGTGCTGCCGGCGTCGGCGCCTGTGGGCGAGAGCGTCCGCGACTACCTGGGCCTCGACGATCACACTATCGAGGTCGACCTGACCCCTAACCGTGGCGACTGCCTGAGCGTCAAGGGCATGGCCCGCGAGGTGGGCGTGCTCAACCGCTTGGCGGTCGAAGGCCCGGGCATCGCGCCGGTCGCGGCGACTCACGACGCGACCTTCCCGGTGCGCGTCGAGGATGCCGAGGGCTGTCCGCGCTATCTGGGACGGGTGATCAAGGGTGTCGACGTTACCGCCGAGACCCCGCTGTGGATGGTCGAGCGCCTGCGCCGCGGCGGCGTCCGTGCCATCGACCCGGTGGTCGACGTGACCAACTACGTGATGCTCGAGCTCGGCCAGCCGCTGCATGCCTTCGATCGCGCCAACCTCAGTGAGGCCGTGGTGGTGCGCCAGGCCCGTGAAGGCGAGCGCCTGGTGCTGCTCGACGGCCAGGAAATCACCCTGGCCGACGGTACCCTGGTGATTGCCGACGAGCGCGGCCCGCTGGCCATCGCCGGCGTGATGGGGGGCGAGCATTCCGGCGTCAACGCCGAGACACGTGACATCTTCCTCGAAGCCGCGCACTTCTCGCCGCTGGCGGTGGCCGGTCAGGCCCGCTCCTATGGCCTGCACACCGACGCTTCGCATCGCTTCGAGCGCGGCGTGGACCCGGCGCTGGCCCGCGAGGCCGCCGAGCGCGCTACCGCACTGCTGCTCGAGATCGTCGGCGGCGAGCCCGGCCCGCTGGTCGAGGTGGTCGATGCCGAGCACCTTCCCGGCGACCGTCAGGTGCTGCTGCGCCGCGGCCGTCTGGATCGGGCGCTGGACAAGACGCTGCCGGCCGAGGAGGTCGGCGAGATCCTCGAACGCCTCGGGCTGACGGTGGAAACCGTTGCGGACGGCTGGCAGACGCGCATCCCCAGCTGGCGCTTCGATCTGGCCATCGAGGAGGACCTGATCGAGGAAGTGGCGCGTATCCACGGCTACAACCGCTTGCCGGTGCGTCGTCCCCAGGCGCGCATGGGGCTCAAGCCCGACTTCGAGGCGCGCACGCCGCTGGCCCAGCTGCGTGGTCAGATGGTGTCGCGGGGCTACTTCGAGGCGGTGACCTACAGCTTCGTGGCGCCGGAGCTGCAGTCGACGCTGCTGCCCGAGGCCGTTTCCCCGGCGCTGGCCAATCCCATCTCCAGCGACCTCTCAGTGATGCGGGCCAGCCTGTTCCCGGGGCTGGTGCGGGCGCTCCAGCATAACCTCAACCGCCAGCAGAATCGCGTGCGGCTGTTCGAGACCGGGCTGGTATTCCGCGGCGAGCTGGATGCGCTGCATCAGGTGCCGATGCTCGGGGCCCTGGCCTGCGGTAGCCGCGAGCCCGAAGGCTGGAGCGGTGGCAAGCAGGACGTCGACTTCTTCGACCTCAAGGGTGACCTGGAGAGCCTGCTGGCGATGGGCGGCGAGCCCGACGCCTGGCGATTCGAGCCCGCAGAGCATCCGGCGCTGCATCCGGGCCAGTGCGCACGGATCCTGCATCGTGGCGAGGAAGCCGGCTGGATCGGCACCCTGCACCCGGCGGTGCGCGCCCAGCTTGGCCTCAAGGTCGACGCCGTGCTGTTCGAGGTTCGCCTCGAGGCGCTGACCCGAGGGCGGGTGCCGGCCTTTGCGCCGCTGTCGCGCTATCCCGAGGTGCGCCGCGACCTGGCCTTCCTGGTCGACGCCGAGAGCCCCGTCCAGGCGCTGCTCGACACCGTGCATGCCCAGGCCGGCGAGTGGCTGGTGGAGGCGCGGTTGTTCGACGTCTATCAGGGCAAGGGCGTGGCCGAGGGGCGCAAGAGTGTGGCCCTGGGCTTGACCTGGCAGCATCCTTCGCGCACGCTAAATGACGAGGAAATCAACCACTTGGTCGATGCCATCGTCGAGGAGTCGCGGCTGCATCTTGGCGCCGAACTCCGCGCATGAGGGATTCCGGGCTCGACCAGCAGCGAGAGGGAAGCGACATGGGGGCGTTGACCAAGGCCGAGCTGGCCGAACACCTGCACGCCGAGCTGGGTCTCTCCAAGCGTGAGGCCAAGTCCATGGTGGAAACCTTCTTCGAGGAGATAAGGGGCTGCTTGCGCGAGAACGAGCAGGTCAAGCTGTCGGGCTTCGGCAACTTCGACCTGCGCGACAAGCGTGAGCGACCGGGACGCAACCCCAAGACCGGCGAGGAGATTCCGATCTCCGCCCGGCGTGTGGTGACCTTCCGGCCCGGCCAGAAGCTCAAGGCTCAGGTCGAGGAGTACTATCCTGACGGCGACGGCCCTGACAGCAACGGCTCCGGCAGCGACTGACTCGATCGCGACCGACTCGACAGAGGCCTGGATCATGTGACCCGAAGCGCCGACGCCACCCTGCGGGGTGGCGTCGGCGTTTGTGTGTGGGCGGAATGGGACGGGCGGCAAGTGTAGGCTAGAGGGTCCCTCGCTCCAGCCACCAGGTGATCACCACCTTGAGCAGATAGCCGAGCATGCCGGCGCCCAGCACCACGAACAGCATCAGGGTGCCGAAGCGGCCGGCCCGCGACTGCTTGGCCAGGTCCCAGATGATGAAGCACATGAACAGCATCAGGCCGCCGATCATCAGCGGCGTGATCCAGGCTTCGAAGGTCTGCGTCATAGGGGGCTCTCGCGCCAGTGGAAAATGATCCCATATTGTACACTCGTCGGCCTGTCGCCGAATCAGCCCGAACGATACGCTGATCTGCGATAGCCCTGCATTCGAGGTCATGTCATTGGCCTCCCAGACAGAGGCCGGAGCGCAGCTCCGCTGCGCGATAGCGGTGGGCACGGGCGTTGCTTGCCACTGGAGGCGCTTGTTGGCGCCAATCGCTCAGTAAACTGAGCTCCCTCAGGCGGTGAGTGCCACCGTACAGACCTTCGTAGGAGCGCAGCTCCGCTGCGCGATAGCGGTGGGCACGGGCGTTGCTTGCCATTGGAGGCGCTTGTTGGCGCCAATCGCTCAGTAAACTGAGCTCCCTCAGGCGGTGAGTGCCACCGTACAGACCTTCGTAGGAGCGCAGCTCCGCTGCGCGATAGCGGTGGGCACAGGCGTTGCTTGCCACTGGAGGCGCTTGTTGGCGCCAATCGCTCAGTAAACTGAGCTCCCACAGGGGGTGAGTGCCACCGGGCAGGCTTTCGTAGGAGCGCAGCTCCGCTGCGCGATAGCCCTGGGGCGAAGATGCGGCCGTGGCTGTGGCTATGTTAATATCCGAGTGAATTTCTCAGGCAAATCCACGATATATCCATGCCCAAGCTCAAGATCTTCGTTGGCACCATGTACGGCGGCGCACTGGATGTCGCCGAGCAGGTCCAGCCGCTGTTCGAGGACGCCGGCTATGCGGTCGAGATCCATGACCAGCCGACCCTGGACGATCTCGTCGACTCGCCCACCGACCTGGCACTGTTCTGCGTGTCCACCACCGGCAGCGGCGACATTCCCGGCAACCTGGTGCCCTTCGTGCGCGACCTGGAGGCCAGGAGCCCGGGGCTCAACGAGCTACGCTACGGGCTGATCGCCCTGGGCGACAGCTCCTACGTCGATTCCTACTGCGGCGCCGGCCGCGCCCTGGACGAAACGCTGCAGGGACAGGGGGCTACCCGTCTGGGCGAACGACTGGAGATCGACGCCATGGAGACCTTCATGGCCGACGACGCGGCCGTGCCCTGGGTCGAGGATTGGATCGCCAGCCAGCGGCTTAAGGTGGCCTGACATGGGCGCGACCTCGAGTCCGGAGCGGCTCAGCCTGCTGGTCGGGCTGGCGGTGATGATGGCGGCGACCCTGCCGCGCTATCTGGCCGGTGGTCACCAGACGCGGCTCACCCTGTTGGCATGCGCGATCGTCGCGGTCCTGGCCGTGGTGCTGGCCCAGTGGCGACTGCTGGCCGCCGAGGCCCGAGGGCGTCTGCCGGCGCTGCTGCGGCGCCTGCTGGTGTGCCTGGCGCTGGGACTGGTGGCGATGGGCGTCTGGCAACTGGCTGTTGCCGGCTGGGGAGGCTGGGCGCTGCTCGCCTCCCACGGCACCACCCTCGGCCTGTTGCTGCATGCCGTGGGGCTGTGGTGGAAGCCGGTCGAAGGCGGAGAGGGGAAGGTGTAAGAGGTAAGAAGGAAGAGGTAAGAAGCGAGATTGAAGTGACCCTGAAAAAGTAGACACCTCGATCAGGCTGCGGCTTCAAACGCCTCGGGCGACAACCCGCCCAAGGCACCATGAAGCCGCACCTTGTCGTAATACTCTTCGATATAATATTCCGCCTC
>NZ_JBIEKH010000121.1:0-603 GCF_043496985.1 Halomonas sp. B23F22_20 | reverse complement strand
AGAAGCCGGTGGACAACGTGCCGCCCGCGGTCTCGGTCGAGCTGACCGGCAGCGGCGACGACGGTACCTACAGCCAGGACGAGATCGGCGACGACGGCACGGTCACCGCTGACGTCACCCTGGAAGACGGCACCGAGGTGGGCGATACCCTGACGGTCACCGACAAAGACGGTAATGAACTGCTGAATCGTCCGGTCACCCAGGACGATCTGGACAACGGCGTTCCGGTGGAAGTCCCGGTTGCCGAAGGCGACACCGACGTCAGGGTCACCGCCACGGTCACCGATCCTGCGGGCAATACCGCCAGCGACGATGATGAGAAGCCGGTAGACAACGTACCGCCCGCGGTTTCGGTCGAGCTGACCGGCAGCGGCGACGACGGTACCTACAGCCAGGACGAGATCGGCGACGACGGCACGGTCACCGCTGACGTCACCCTGGAAGAGGGGACTGAAGTCGGTGATACCCTGACGGTGACCGACAAGGACGGCAACGTCCTCGACGAGCGTGAAGTCACCCAGGACGATCTGGACAACGGCGTCAGCGTCGAGGTCCCGGTGTCGCCGGGCGACACTGACGTCAGCGTCACCGCCACGGTCACCG
>NZ_JBIEKH010000120.1:0-526 GCF_043496985.1 Halomonas sp. B23F22_20 | reverse complement strand
AAAGTAACACCTAAAACGAAGGACCCAATACCATTAAATTGAAATTTGTTAGAAATCAAATGAAATAAAGGAGATATAGGTCTAATTAATATTATGTCAAACTTCCCAGGCTGAATGTATTCTGTTCCAAACCCCCATAAACTTTCAAAAAACATCTCATTAATTGACCTTGAAGTAGTTAGTATGCCGTATACAAAAATCACCTCATAGTAAGACCAGCCTTTTATATCGTTAATATTCTCAAAGATAACCCAAATCATTAACAACCCTGTTAGTTGCAAAATTATAGAGGAAAATATCCCCATTATTAAATCAGCCCTATACTCACTTAAGGCCTTAATGTATTTTTTAATAAAAAATAAATATAGTTCAATATAACGTTTCAAATCCTAACCACCTTGAATATTAAGTCTCCTCATTGCAATCTTATTAAATAAGATTGTAGTCACAAGAAGTATTCCTATCCAAATTATTTGCGTTAATAAAGCATTATAGATTTCCGAAGTATTGTATAAATCTAAGTAGA
>NZ_JBIEKH010000119.1:0-609 GCF_043496985.1 Halomonas sp. B23F22_20 | reverse complement strand
AGGAAGAACAATGGTGAGGTCAGCGCAAGGATGACGCACCGAGTGAGCGTCATCAGGACGACATACATCGCGGCCTGGGTATAGGTGTGAATTATTCCCGGGATACCTCCCTGGCCTGCGTTGTCTGCTAGCCATCCCGCTATCCCTGTCTTCACGAACAGCCAATCATTGACCGTGGTAAGCGCCCAGGTCGCGGCCTGCACAGGATCCGAGACAAGCAGCGAGCGGGTGTAGCGGGTATCCAGCCATCCCATCTCATTCTCCATGGTCACCCGCGCATGCTCGGCTCCCGGCAGGTGCCACCACTCGAACGCAATTCCCAACCACTCGATCACGACGGAACAGATCAGCGATACCAGCACCACAATCGCGATGCGCAGGGGAATCCCGACCAGGTTTCCGAAGATCCCGGGACGTCGTTTCTGTGTGCGCTCTGCAGAATCAACAGCCATTGCTTTCTACCCCTTCAATCCCAGCCCCAGTCTTGGGGGCCTGGAGAGGTCACCCCCTTCCCGGATTCACCACTTTCCGGCGCAGGCGCCTCATAGCTAGCCTTCGGTGTTGCTCCCGCTCCCATGAGTTCGGGATCAACGCTTACCGGCGGGGGCG
>NZ_JBIEKH010000118.1:0-609 GCF_043496985.1 Halomonas sp. B23F22_20 | reverse complement strand
ATCCAGACCCTCGTGCTGATCACCCAGCAGATACCGACGATGCCGGCACACCATCGTGCCGACATTGCACGACTCCCGAGGATTCACTGGATCCGTATCGATTTCCAGGCGCAGGCGCTGGGTCTGATCTGGTGAATAGATTGCGCTATACATGGTGGTGCTCCTTCATTACGAGCATGGGGAGCACCACCCCCAAGGGAGTGATACTCCCCATGGGGTGGTGAAATAAGGGCCGTAGCCCTCAAGGTTTAGTCAGCTCTAGCCTCTTCCTCGAGGTCAGCTGAAAGCTCAAGAAAGTAGGGCAACCCTTCAAGCTCTGGCGCATCCGGATCAAAGACCAGGAAGCGCACGTCAGCCGCGGCCGCCAGGTGAAGAACGTTCACCAGGTCAGCGGGCACAGCTGCGTCCAGGTGCTCTTGCCGAAGCCCAGGCTCGTCCCAGGGCGTCCCAATCAGCTTGACGCCCAGCACCAGGTGATTCGCCATCGGAGGCACCACAAAGACCTCGAACATCATGCCGGTCGCCTCACCTCGGTTGACTCCCTGGCACGTTAGGTAGTCGAGAGATTCCGAGGACAAGTGCCCCGTGCTGATCTCCCAGGATCGGCTG
>NZ_JBIEKH010000117.1:0-612 GCF_043496985.1 Halomonas sp. B23F22_20 | reverse complement strand
CAGCAGCCGTAGCCTTCACATAATCGACGAAGTACCCAACGTGATCACTCCATAATTGATTGAACTTCTCACCGGCGTTCACTCCATAAACACTGGCCATCGCCATTGTTAAATCTTCTGTATTTCCATTTAAAGCTTCTGCAGCTTCTTCAAAGTCAGGGTCTCGGTTTGCCCCTTTTCTCATCGCTGTCATCGCTAAGTACACATGCTCTGAAAACAGTTTATCAAGCGTTGCTCTCAGCTCAACCGCTTCCGTTTGTACCGTTGGCTTCATCACTTTCTCACCGTGATTGTCTGCAAATGTAATGCTACTTGGAATAAGCAAAGATGCACTTAACGCCCCTGCTGTTACTACTCGTTTAATATTCAATAAATAACCTCCCTAGTGTTTTGCCACCGCCGAACGCTGTAGAAATATGTATAAAATCTGTGCTGAAATAAGCATTAAATAATGACCATGACTTAGGTCTTATTCCTCTCTGAAGAATATTTAAACGCTTTCAAACCGATTGAACTCAAAAATCTTGCATCTGAAATATACTTTATAGACTCTTAACGGTATCAGGCCAAAAAAAGAATGGGTTGAATTAATCAACCCATCCACGTGCGTAC
>NZ_JBIEKH010000020.1:0-85141 GCF_043496985.1 Halomonas sp. B23F22_20 | reverse complement strand
GTCTGTCGCAAGGCAGTCATCGTCGTCACTCCTGTTCGTTGACCCACGTGGGTCAACGAACAGTGTGGTTCGATGAGGCGAGGGACAGGATTCGACGACAGCTACCGCGAAGCGGTTTAGTTCAACACCAATAATCGTGCCGGCGGTATAACACAGGTAGAAAGGAAGACACGCTACCGCCCGGGGATCACATCCTTTCCCTGCGACTCCGTTCGCATTGTGGTTTCCTGCTCCCTTCTATCGGCCACTGCCTCGGCGGCTGAAGCCTAGTTAACCTTAGCCAGATTACGTTCGGCAACAAAAAAGCCTGCCGTTTCCGGCAGGCTTTCGTATGACGCGTGTGATGCGGCGGGGCTAGGCGGCGCTTATCCGCCCTGCCCTGGCGATCACTCCCACTCGATGGTGGCGGGCGGCTTGCTGCTCACGTCGTAGGTGACGCGGGAGACGCCGGAGAGCTCGTTGATGATGCGGTTGGAGACCTTCTCCAGCAGCTCGTAGGGCAGGTGCGCCCAGCGGGCGGTCATGAAGTCGATGGTCTCCACGGCGCGCAGGGCGATGACCCACTCGTAGCGGCGGCCGTCGCCGACCACGCCCACGGACTTCACCGGCAGGAAGACGGCGAAGGCCTGGCTGGTCTTGTGGTACCAGCCGGCGTTGTGCAGCTCCTCGATGAAGATGGCGTCGGCCTCGCGCAGGATGTCGGCGTATTCCTTCTTCACCTCGCCGAGGATGCGCACGCCCAGGCCGGGCCCCGGGAAGGGGTGGCGGTAGACCATGTCGTAGGGCAGGCCGAGCTCGACGCCGAGCTTGCGCACCTCGTCCTTGAACAGCTCGCGCAGCGGCTCGACCAGCTTGAGCTTCATGGTCTCGGGCAGGCCGCCGACGTTGTGGTGCGACTTGATGACGTGGGCCTTGCCGGTCTTGGCGGCGGCGGATTCGATCACGTCCGGGTAGATGGTGCCCTGGGCGAGGAAGTCCACGCCGTCGATCTTGGCGGCCTGCTCGTCGAACACGTCGATGAAGGTGTTGCCGATGATCTTGCGCTTGTCTTCCGGGTCGGCCACGCCCTCGAGCTTGCCGAGGAACAGGTCTTCGGCGTCGGAGCGGATGACGCGCACGCCCATGTGCTGGGAGAAGGTCTCCATCACCTGGTTGCCTTCGTCCTTGCGCAGCAGGCCGTTGTCGACGAACACGCAGGTCAGCTGGTCGCCGATGGCCTTGTGCAGCAGCGCGGCGACCACGGAGGAGTCCACGCCGCCGGAGAGGCCGAGCAGCACGTGGCGGTCGCCGACCTGCTCGCGCACGCGGGCGATCTGGTCCTCGATGATCTGGGCCGGGGTCCAGTTGCGCTCGCTCTGGCAGATATCCAGCACGAAGTGCTCGAGGATGCGCTGGCCCTGCAGGGTGTGGGTCACCTCGGGGTGGAACTGCACGCCGAAGAAGCGCTTCTCTTCCCAGGCCATGGCGGCGATCGGGCAGCTCGGGGTGGAGGCGGTCACGCTGAATTCGGCCGGCACCTGGGCGACCTTGTCACCGTGGCTCATCCACACGTCGAGCAGGCTGCGGCCGGTCTCGGAATCGATGTGGTCGGAGATGTCCTTGAACAGCGCGGTCTCGACGTCGAGGCGCACCTGGGCGTAGCCGAACTCGCGCTTGTGGGAGCCTTCCACGGCGCCGCCGAGCTGCTCGGCCATGGTCTGCATGCCGTAGCAGATGCCGAGCACCGGCAGGCCCATCTCGAACACGCACTGCGGGGCGCGGGGCGAGCCCAGCTCGGTGACGGATTCCGGGCCGCCGGCGAGGATAATGCCATTGGGGGCGTACTCGCGGATCTCTTCCTCGGTGATGTCGAAGGCGCGGATCTCGGAGTAGACCCCGATCTCGCGTACCCGGCGGGCGATCAGCTGGGTGTACTGGGAGCCGAAGTCGAGGATCAGGATCTTGTGGGCGTGAATGTCGGTCATCTGGCCTTTCCTATGCGAGGCGGGCAAAACGGATGGCGAATTTCGCGGGCCGGAAGCGAAAAGCTGGAAGCGGCCCAGGGCGCACTTCCAGCTTCAAGCTTCCGGCTTCAAGCTTGGGTTAACCCGCGCGGTAGTTCGGGGCTTCCTTGGTGATCTGCACGTCGTGAACGTGGGACTCGTTGAAGCCGGCGCCGGTGATCTTCACGAACTCCGGCTTGGTGCGCATCTCCTCGATGCTGGCGCAGCCGGTGTAGCCCATGGAGGCGCGCAGGCCGCCCATCATCTGGTGGACGATGGCGCCCATCAGGCCCTTGTAGGGCACGCGGCCTTCGATGCCTTCCGGCACCAGCTTCTCGACGCCGGCTTCCTTGTCCTGGAAGTAGCGGTCGCTGGAGCCCTGGGTCTGGGACATGGCGCCCATGGAGCCCATGCCGCGGTAGGCCTTGTAGGTGCGGCCCTGGTAGAGCTCGACCTCGCCCGGGGCTTCCTCGGTGCCGGCCAGCAGGCCGCCGACCATCACCGCGCTGGCGCCAGCCGCGATGGCCTTGGCCAGGTCGCCGGAGTAGCGCACGCCGCCGTCGGCGATCAGCGGGATGTCGTAGGCCTTGAGCGCCGCGGCGACGTTGGAGACGGCGGTGATCTGCGGCACGCCGACGCCGGCGACGACGCGGGTGGTGCAGATGGAACCGGGGCCGATGCCGACCTTGACGCCATCAGCGCCGGCCTCGGCCAGCGCCTTGGCGGCCTCGGCGGTGGCGATGTTTCCGCCGATCACCTGGATCTGCGGGAAGTGCTCCTTGACCCAGGCCACGCGATCGATCACGCCGCGGGAGTGGCCGTGGGCGGTGTCGACGATAATGGCATCGACGCCGGCTTCGGCCAGGGCGGCGATGCGGTCCGGCGTCTCGGGGCCGGTGCCCACGGCGGCGCCGACCAGCAGGCGGCCGTCGCTGTCCTTGGCGGCGTTCGGGAAGGTGCGGGCCTTCTCGATGTCCTGGAAGGTGACCAGGCCGCGCAGGCGGAACTCGTCGTCCACTACCAGCATCTTCTCGACGCGGTGTTCCTGCATCTTGCCCTTGATCACGTCGAGCGCGGTGCCCTCGGCCACGGTGACCAGCTTCTCGCGCGGGGTCATGATGTCGGCCACGCTGTCGCCGTGGTTGGGCTGGAAGCGCATGTCACGCTCGGTGACGATGCCCACCAGGGTCTCGCCTTCCACCACCGGGAAGCCCGAGAAGCCGTGCTCGCGGGCCATCGCCAGCAGATCAGCGAGCTTGGCCTTGGCCCCGACGGTGACCGGGTCCTTCACGATCACGCTCTCGTGCTTCTTGACCTTGCGCACCTCGGCGGCCTGCTGGGCGATGGTCATGCTCTTGTGGATGATGCCGATACCGCCTTCCTGGGCCATGGCGATGGCCAGGCGGGCCTCGGTGACGGTGTCCATGGCGGCGGAGAGGAGCGGGATGTTGAGGTACAGGTCGCGAGTCAGGCGCGTCCGGAGGCTGACGTCCTTGGGCAGGACCTCCGAATAGCCGGGAACGAGTAATACGTCATCGAACGTAAGAGCTTCTTGGGCCATACGTAGCATAATCGGCAACACCCAGTGCGCTGGAGGAGGGAGAAGTTAATCGACCATTATAACGGCTCGGGCCGCTTTCCGGCAATCCGGTGGATGACTCCACGCCAGGTGCGGTGACTCGGGGCTACCCCGTCGACAAGCCTGCGAGGAGACGCGGTAGATACGTCCTTGTAGCTCCCGACGCCATCCATGGCGTAGGAGCTCCTCTTCGGCTTGTCCCCGGCGCCCCTCGTCGGCAGCGAAGACCATGATCCCAGCGATTCGCCTTTAGTCGTCGCGGCGGAACTCACGGCGCCAGCGCGCCAGGAAGGCCTCGCGGCGCTGGGGGTCGACGAAGGCCAGCAGCGAGGCGTTGAGCGGGATCGGGTAGAGCCGCTCGCCCACCTGGTCGCGCAGCCGCGCCGCGGTGTAGGGGCCGATCACGTCCGGGCGCACGCTGAACAGCGGCGTCTCGCCGGCCAGCACCCGCTGGCCGGCGTGGCTGAGCAGGAAGTCGACGAAGGCCTCGGCGGCGGCGGGATGCGGGGCGTCGCGATGCACGAAGGCCATGCGCATCAGCACCAGGGCGTAGTCCTGGGGCACCTGGACGATCACCTCGGGATGCTCCTGGGCCCACACCATGGCGTAGGAGCCGAGCAGGTTGTAGCCGAGCCAGTAGCGCCCGTCGCTGATCCCCTTGAGCATGGCGCGGGTGTTGTTCTCCAGATGGGCGTCGACCCGCCCCATGCCGGCCACCAGGTCCCAGAAGCGCGGCGTGTAGCGAGCGTCCTGCTGGAACAGCGTGTAGCCCACGCCGCTGCCCAGCGGCGAGTAGGTGGTCACCTTGCCGGCGAGCGCCTCACGCTCGGTGGTCAGCAGGGTGTGCAGGTCGGCGTGGGTCTGCGGCGGCAGCATGCGCCGCGACAGGTCGAGCCGGTAGGCCATGACGATCGGCTCGAAGGTGAAGCCGAACACCTCGTCGCGCCACTTGGCCCATTCCGGCCACTGGCGCGCCTCGGCGGAGTCCAGGCGCCGCGCATGGCCCTCGTTGACCCGCGCCATCTGCCACGGCATCGCCGAGCTGATCACCACGTCCGGCGCCGGGCCGTCATCGACGACCCGCTCGTCGACCTCCAGGGTCGAGCGGTCGCGAAACTCCAGCACGATGTCGGGATGGGCGGTGCGGAAGGCGTCGAGCAGCGGCGTGACCACCTCGCGGTCCAGGGCGGCCTCCACCACCAGCGGCGTGGCGGCGCCCGCCGGGGCGGCGAGCCCCAGCAGCGCGATCAGCAGGCCAGCGAGCGGGGAACGGCAGCGGCGGATCATGGCGTCTCCTCCTCGGCGCAGCGCGGCAGGTGCAGGCGCACCACCAGGCCGTGGGGCGAACGCTCGGCGAGGCTCAGCCGACCAT
Source organism: Halomonas sp. B23F22_20 (assembly GCF_043496985.1). NCBI lineage: Bacteria > Pseudomonadati > Pseudomonadota > Gammaproteobacteria > Oceanospirillales > Halomonadaceae > Halomonas > Halomonas sp. B23F22_20. Next base: position 80,208 of record NZ_JBIEKH010000020.1, on the reverse strand, counting down.
CGAAGCGCCGGGCGATGGAGTCGACGATGGCGAGCCCCAGCCCGGAGCCGTCGGTATCCTGGCGGCCGCCGCGCTCGAAGGGCTGCAGCAGCCGCTCGCGGGCCTCGGCCGGCACGCCGGGGCCGTCGTCCTCCACGTAGAGTGTCAGCGTCTCGGCGTCCCCCATAAGGCCCAGGGTGATGGTGCTGCCGGGCGGCGTATAGCGCAGGGCGTTGTCGATCAGGTTGCCGAGCAGCTCGCGCAGCGCCCAGGCCTCGGCGCGAACGTAGCTCGGGCCGGCCGGCAGCTCGTCGAGCCCCAGGTCGTGGTCGCGGGCCGCCTCGCGCCCGGCCCAGTCGAGCAGCGTCTCGCGCAGCAGCGCGGCCAGGTCCAGCGGGGCGACTTCCCCCTCCTCTTCCACGTGGCGCAGCCGCCCCAGGCTCAACAGCTGGCCGGCCAGCCGGCTGGTGCGCGCCGCCCCCTCGTGCACCGCGCCCAGCGCAGCATGCCAGTCGGCGGGATCGGGGCTCTTCAGCGCCAGTTCGCTGACGCTCTGCAGCCCGGCCAGCGGCGTCTTGAGCTGGTGGCTGGCGTCGGCGGTGAAGCGCAGCAGCGCCTCGCGGCTCTGTCGCTGGCGGGCGAACAGGTGGTCGAGTGTCTGGGCCAGCTCGCGCATTTCCTCGGGCACCCGGGCATCCAGGGGGCGCATGTCGTCGGCCTCGCGCGCCCGCAGCTGGCGGCGCAGCCGGCGCATGGGGCCTAGCGCCACTCGCAGCGCCATGGCCATCAGCACCCCGGCCAGCAGCACCATGGCCACGAAGCGGCTGACGGTGCGCTCGAACAGCTCGTCGGCCAGCGCCCCCCGCCCCTCGCGGGTGTGGCCGACCCAGATCTGCACCGGTTCCTGGGAGACCCAGCCCGCCGAGTCGTACTCACGGCCGTAGAGCCGCCAGGAAGTGCCGTCGAACTCGGTGGTCAGCGCCCGGGGGGCATGGGCAGCACGTTCCCGCCAGCCCGGCGAGATGGCGTAGGCCATGTTGGTGGAGACCGCCTCGCCGTCGGCGTCGAGCACCGCGTAGAAGACCCGCTCCTGGTGGCGGGTAGCGAGTATCTGCAGCGCCGCGGCGGGAATCTCCACCACCGGCTCGCCCTGCTGCCACTGCACCGCCTCGGCGATGGTCAGGGCGGCGGCCTCGAGCTGGCTGTCGTAAGCGCGCTGGGCGGCACGGTGGGCGCTCCACCAGGCCTCGACCATCAGCAGCGCGCCGAGCCCGCTCACCGTGACCAGCAGCCACACCGCCAGGCGGCGCTTCAGCGAGCCGCTGACCTCGATCACCCGGCGTCGTCCTCCAGCCGGTAGCCGAGCCCGCGGAAGGTGCGGATGCGCAGCCCGCTGCCCTTGAGCCGCTTGCGCAGCCGGCTGACGTAGACCTCCAGGGCGTTGGTGCCCACCTCGTCGAAGCCGAACAGCCGGCGCTCCAGGGCTTCGCGCGGGGCGATGCTGCCGGCGTGCAGCAGCAGGCCCTCGACCAGCAGCAGCTCGCGACGCGGCAGCTCCAGCGGCGCCTCCTCGAGGCTGGCGCTGCCGGTCGCCGGGTCGAAGGCCAGCGGCCCGTGGCGCAGGCGGTTGTCGCTGCGCTGCTGGCTGCGCCGCAGCAGGGCCCGAACCCGGGCCTCGAGTTCGGCGATCGAGAACGGCTTGGCCAGGTAGTCGTCGGCGCCCAGGTCGAGGCCGGAGACCCGGTCGTCGACGGCGTCGCGGGCGGTGAGGATCAGCACCGGGGTGGTATCGCCGCGGTCGCGCAGCTCCGCCAGCAGCTCCAGGCCGTCGCCGTCGGGCAGGCCGAGATCGAGCAGGACCAGGTCGAAGCAGTCGTGGGCCAGCGCGGCCCGGGCCTCGGCGCGGGTGGCGAAGGCCTCGACGGTGTTGCCCAGCGGGGCCAGGGCGTGTTCCAGGGAGCGGGCGATCAGCGGATCGTCCTCGATGACCAGCAGGCGCATTCGACCAATGTCTCAGAGGGTATCGGGCAGGATGACAGGTTGATGAAAGGTGGCGGACCTAGCATCGCTCGGGCCATCGACAGGATGGCGGTCGAGGCAGCGCCTCGCGTCTCGCGCTCGCCTTTCAAAACAAGAGAACAGGAGTTCGCCATGAAGATCAACACGGCCATCCGCCACGCCTCCGGCATTGCCCTGCTGGGCGGCGCCCTGCTCGCCGGCCAGGCCCAGGCGGCCGGCGAGTCCGAATGCATCGCCCCCGCCAAGCCCGGCGGCGGCTACGACCTGACCTGCCGCCTGGCGGCCAACGGCCTGCTGGCCGCCGAGCTGATCGACGAACCGATGCTGGTGACCTACATGCCGGGCGGCATCGGCGCGGTGGCCTACAACCACGTCAACGGCGTGCGCAGCGACGACGACAACCTGATCGTCGCCGCCAGCACCGGTGCGGCGGTCAACCTGGCGCTGGGCAAGTTCGGCCAGTACGACGCCAGCGAAGTGCGCTGGCTGGGCGCCCTGGGCGTCGACTACGGCGCCATCGTGGTCAGCGCCGACGCGCCCTGGCAGAGCCTCGACGAGCTGATGGCCGACCTCCAGGAGGACCCGAGCTCGGTGGCCTTCGGCGCCGGCGGCACCGTGGGCAGCCAGGACTGGATGAAAGCAGCGCTGACCGCCAAGGCCGGCGACATCGACCCGCGCGAGCTGCGCTACGTGGCCTTCGAGGGCGGCGGCGAGGCGCTGGCCGCACTGCTCGGCGACCACATCCAGGTGTTCACCGGCGACCTGTCCGAGCTTCAGTCCCAGCTCGAGAGCGGCAAGGTCCGCGTGCTGGCCGCGCTCTCCGAGGAACGCATGGGCGGCCCCTACGCCGAGATCCCCACCGCCGCCGAGCAGGGCTACGACGTCCAGTGGCCGATCTGGCGCGGCTACTACATGGGCCCGGACGTCAGCGACGAGGCCTACCAGGCGTGGATCGAGCGTTTCAAGGAGCTGGCCGACAACCCCGGCTTCGCCGAGATGCGCGAGGAGCGTGGGCTGTTCCCGATGGCGCGCTTCGGTGACGACTTCGACGCCTACGTGAAGGATCAGGTCGCCGACTTCAAGTCACTGGCCGAAGAAGTGGGTCTGAAATGAGGATCGCCGCCGACCGACTGCTGGGGCTTGCCCTGATCGGTCTGGCGGCGTTCATCGCCGTCCAGTCCCTTCAACTGGAAGTCCCTTTCAGCTACGAGCCCGTGGGGCCGAAAGCCTTCCCGCTGGGACTGGCGGCCCTGCTCGCCGGCCTGGCGCTGGTGCTGGTGATCCGTCCCGGCGAGGACGGCGAGTGGCCCCACGCCGCCCTGGGGCTGAGGCTGCTGGTGGTGCTGGGCCTGCTGCTGGTCTATGCGCTGCTGTTCACCCGCCTGGGCTTCGTGCCGGCCTCCTTCCTGGTGGTGGCGACCCTGGCCCGGCTGTTCGACGCCAGCTGGCCCCAGGCGCTGCTCACCGGCGCCCTGATGGCCGTGGGCAGCTACTTCCTGTTCACCGAGGCGCTGGGCATCGCCCTGCCCACCGGCACCTGGTTGGCCGACATCCTCTAGAGGAGCTGCGAGATGTTCGATTTCCTGATCGAGGGCTTCGGCGTCGCGCTGAGCCCGCTGAACCTGGGGCTGGCCTTCCTCGGCGCCCTGCTCGGCACCCTGTTCGGCGCGCTGCCGGGCATCGGCCCGATCAACGGCATCGCCATCCTGATGCCGCTGGCCTATACCCTGGGCCTGCCCGCCGAGTCGGCGCTGATCCTGCTGGCCGGCATCTATACCGGCGCCGAGTACGGCGGCCGGATGTCGAGCATCCTGCTCAACGTGCCCGGCGACGCCGGCGCGGTGATGACCACCCTGGACGGCCATCCGCTGGCCAAGAAGGGCCTGGCCGGCCCGGCGCTGGGCCTGTCGGCGGTGAGCTCGTTCGTCGGCGCCACCATCGCCATCATCGGCCTGACGCTGTTCGCGCCGCTGCTGGCCGAGGTGGCGGTGATGTTCGGCCCCGCCGAGTTCTTCGCGCTGATGATCTTCGCCTTCTCGTCGATGTCGGTGATGATGGGCAAAGACCCGATCAAGACCGCCATCGGCGCGGTGCTGGGCGTGCTGATCGCCACCGTGGGCGTCGACTCCGGCACCGGCGTGATGCGCTTCACCTTCGGCATGCCCGAGCTCTACGACGGCATCGACTTCGTGGTGATGATCATCGGCCTGTTCGCGATCAGCGAGATCCTGCTGATGCTGGAGCACGCCCACCGCCGCGACGGCGACGGCGAGCTGCCGGCCCTGGGCCGCGTGTTCGTCAGCCTCAAGGAAGTGATGTACTGCAAGGGCGCCATGGGTCGCTCGGGGCTGCTCGGCTTCGTGATCGGCGTGCTGCCGGGCACCGGCGCCTCGGTGGCCGGCGCGGTCTCCTACACCACCGAGAAGCGCCTCTCCGACAAGGAAGGCACCTTCGGCAAGGGCGACATGCGCGGCCTCGCGGCCCCGGAGGCGGCCAACAACGCCTCGGCGGCGGGCTCCTTCGTGCCGATGCTGACCCTTGGCATTCCCGGTTCCGGCACCACCGCCGTGCTGCTCGGCGCGCTGATGCTCTACAACATCACCCCGGGCCCGATGATGTTCACCGAGCGCCCCGAGGTGGCCGGCGGGCTGATCGCCTCGCTGTATATCGGTAATATCGTGCTGCTGGCCTTGAACCTGCCGCTGGCCGGTGTGTTCGCCCGGGTGCTGACGATTCCGCGCTGGGTGCTGGTGCCGGCCATCGCCATCCTGGCCTTCGTCGGCGTCTACCAGCTGCACTCCGACCTGACCGCCATCTACCTGATGCTGATCATCGGCGTGTTCGGCTACCTGCTGCGCAAGCTCGGCTTCTCGCTGGCCCCGGTGATCCTCGGCTACGTGCTGGGCGGGCTGATGGAGCAGAACCTGCGCCGGGCGCTGTCGATCAGCGGCGGCGACGCGGGTATCCTGTGGCAGTCCGGCATCTCGCTGGGGCTGTGGATCGCCGCCGCCGCGCTGCTGGTGCTGCCCTGGCTGGTGCCGAAGCTGCTCGCCGGCCGCACCCGCCGCCACGCCGGCTGATCCTCGACTCGGGCCCGCTCAAGCGGGCCCGATGCGTTTGAAAAGGAGATTCATCGACTTGCCTTCCCCCGCCGCCTCGCCCATCGCCCCTCTGCTGCGCTTCCTGCCCACCCTGACCCTCGGCATCGCCGGCGGCGCACTGGCCTTCGCCGTGAACCTGCCGCTGCCGTGGCTGCTCGGCGCCATGATCGCCACCACCGCGACGAGCATGGCCGGCGTGCGACTGCGCTCCCCGGGCCGCGGCCGCAAGGGCGTGCTGGTGGTGATCGGGGTGATGCTGGGCTCGGCCTTCACCCCGGAGCTGTCCGGGGACCTGGGGCTGTGGAGCCTGAGCCTGGCGGTGATGCTGGTGGCCACGGCAGCGATGATGGCCTTCTCGGTGTGGTTCTCGCAGCGAATCGCCGGCCACTCGCAGGAGACCGCGCTGTATGCCGGCGTGCCGGGCGGCGTGTCCACGGTCACGGTGATGGCGATGGCCTCCGGCGCCGACCTGCGGGTGGTGGGCATGACCCATGCGGTGCGCATTCTGGTGCTGCTGGTGGCGATCCCCCCGGTGCTCCAGGCGATCGGCCACGTCGACCTGGCCGGCGCTACGCCGGACCCGTCGCGCTGGCTGTGGCTGCCCGGCCCGGCGGATGCGGCCTGGCTGGTCGCCGCGGGCCTCGGCGGCCTGTGGCTGGCACGCCTGCTGCGCCTGCCCAACGCCCTGCTGTTCGGCCCGGCGCTGGTCTCGGCGGCCCTGCACCTCACCGGCGTCACCCACGCCGCGGTGCCACCGACGCTGCTGGCTTTGGCCCAGGTGTTGATCGGCGTCTCGGTGGGCGTGCGCTTCGCCGGCACCTCGCTGGCCCGGGTCGGCCAGACGCTGGTGATGGCCGTCGGCCAGGCGCTGGTGCTGCTGGCCCTCGCCGTGGTCGCCGCCTGGGCCGGCCATCTGCTGACCGGCTACTCGGCCGCCGCGGCGCTACTGGCCTACATGCCTGGCGGCGCCCCCGAACTGAGCCTGGTGGCGCTGACGCTGGGCATCGACCCGGCCTTCGTCACCACCCACCACCTGCTGCGCATCAGCGTGCTGGTGCTGATACTGCCGGCGCTGCTGAGAATGCTCGAGCGTCCCGAGAGTTAGCCCCCGGCGCCTGATGGCGCCATTCGCGCGATGAATCGCGCTCCCACGAAAGGCACGGGGCCTCAGACAGCGGGCTGGTTGGCATCCGATGTGTCGGCGGTGGGACGCCGTCCGCCCGTCAGCCGCGGTGCTGGTCGAGAAAGTCGATCAGCCGCGGGAAGATGTCCTCGTGGACCCGATTGCCCATGAACACGTCCTGATGGCCGTAGCCTGGAAAGATCGCCAACTGATGGCGGCCGGGCACCACCGCCTCCAGGGCCCGGTGGCAGTGGATGTTGCTGTCGGTGAAGACGCGGTTGGTGTCGCCGGTCATGAACAGGCAGGGCGTGTCGACGGCCGCGGCGCCGGCGAGGTAGTCGTCGGGCAGGTCGGCGTAGCGCGGGTCGTCGGGCTTCATGCGTACCGTGCGGTGGCCGCGGCCCAGCATCTTCAACACGTGCTTGTGGTAGTTGAGTCCCACCGGGCCGTAGAGGTCGCCGCCCCGCCGGTGGGTGATCTCGGCGAGGTTCTCGTGGCGGTAGAGTGCCGGCCAGCCGGTGCCCCACATCAGCGACAGCATGTGGCAGGCGGGCACGTCGCACTCGCGATGGAACAGCGACACCAGTTTCGACAGCAGCTTGCCGACGGTCAGCCGCGGGTCCTCGCTCCAGCGCGGGCTGACGTAGGGCTGCTGGAAGATGCGCTCGATGATGAAGGGGAAGACGTGGCCCTTGATCCGCGACCAGGTGGGTACGTGGGGCGTCAACGCCACGCTGTTGGCGATGCAGGAGTCGATGCCGGTGACGGTGCCGGCGAACAGCGCCATGGTGAAGCTCATGGCCCCCAGGCAGTGACAGATGACATGGAGGTTGACGTCGGCGCCGGCCACCTCGCGGATCTTGGCCACGGCGGCCGGGTGGTCATAGAGCGCGCAGTCGTCCATCGACCAGTCGCTAGGCTGCAGGTTGTAGGCATGGCGGTTGCTCATGCGGAAGTCCAGGGTCCAGACATCGGTGAAGCCGGCATCCAGCAGGCAGGAAACCAGGTTGTCGTGCTCGGGCTGGATGAACATGTCCGAGGAGGTGGTCAGGCCGTGGATGATCATCACCACGTTGCGGCACGGCGCCCGGCAGAAGCGCAGCAGCGACAGCCCCAGGCCGTCCTCGGTGGTGAAGTGATGAGTGCTGGTCTCGGCGTCCCGGACGCCCTTCAGGGTGTAGAGCGGAATCTCCCGGCTCATGCTGCCCTCCTTGATCGATATGCCTCGCTCCTCGTACCTTGCCCCTCGCCCCTCGTATCTTGCCCTAGGCGAGTATCTCGGCCATGGCGCGCTCGGCCAGGGCGGCGATGGTCCGCGAGGGGTTGAGCCCCAGGGCCCGGGGCACGATGGAGCCGTCCAGCACGTGCAGCCCCGGGTAGCCGAATGCCTCGCCCTTGTGGTCCACCACGCCGGCCTCGGCGCGGGTGCCCATGTTGCAGCCGCCCAGCGGGTGCGGGGTCAGCAGGTAGTCGAACAGCGACCAGGACGGCGGTTCCAGCGCCAGCCCGCCGGTGGCCGCGGAGAGCCGCTTATGGCGCTCGACCAGCGCCTGCACGACCGGCCGCGAGCGGCGCACGTCGTAGTCGAGCTCGAGCGCCAGGTCGCGGTCGAACCAGCCGCGCTCCAGGCGCATCACGCCGTCGCTGGCGTCCACGCCCTGGCCGAACCAGGGCATCAGGTGGGCCTGGGGGTCGTGCCCCTGCAACAGGCCGTCGAGCAGTAGCCGCCAGCCCTCGAACAGCCGCTCCCCCGCGGCGTGGCGCTCCAGGGCGGCACGCAGGGCGTTGCCGACCACGTCGGGAAAGCCGCCGTCCTCGACGAAGTAGCGCGCGCCACCGTCGCTGCCGTCCAGGTAGTCGATGGCGCAGGTGATGGTCGGCCCGCGGGTCGGCGAGACGTCGCGCCCGGCGTACAGCGCCGGGGTCAGGAAGTCGCCGTTGGCGCACCAGCCGTGGCCGAGCCGGGGCGACAGCGCCGGCAGGGTGCGGTACTGGTCACGGCAACGCAGCAGCAGCTCGGTGGAGCCCAGCGAGCCGGCGGCCACCACCACCCGACGGGCGCTTTCGCTGGCCTCGCCGCCGCCGTCCAGGCGCCGGTAGCGCACCCGGTAGCCCTGCCCGTCCGGCTCGATGGCCTGCACCAGGCACAGCGGCCGAATCTCGGCTCCCCGGTCCTCGGCGCGGGCCAGGTAGTTGAGGTCCAGGGTGTTGCGGGCGCCCACCGGGCAGCCCAGGTCGCAGTCGCCGCAGTGCATGCAGGTGCCCTGGGCGCGGCCGGCAACGTTGGTCTGTGCCGAACTGTGGCGCGGGTCGTGGGGATCCGCGAGGCCGTAGTGCCAGGCGTCGTCGAAGCGCACCGCCAGCGGCAGGTCGCGGAACCGGTCGGCGGCGCCGGTGGCCTGGGCGGCCTCCTGCATCAGCCGATGGCGCGCGGTGCGCTGGCCAGCGGGCAGGGTCTGGACCTCGAGCATGCGTCCGGCGGTGGCGTAGTGCGGCGCCAGCGCCTCGAAGTCGATCTCCTCTGGCCAGCCGTGATCGAAGACGAAGCGCTCGGCCTCGACGAAGACGTTGGCATAGATCAGCGAGCCGCCGCCGACGCCCGCCCCCTGGGCCACGCCTACCCGCGGGAACAGCCGCAGATCCAGCCAGCCATGGTGGCGCTGGGGGTCCTGGGCATCGAAGACCCAGTCGTCCTCGGGGCCGCGCGGCAGGTCCTCGGTGGCCCAGCGCCGCCCGCGCTCCAGCACCAGCACCCGCTGGCCGGCCTCGGCCAGCCGACAGGCCGAGACCGCGCCGCCGAAGCCCGAGCCGATGACGATGGCGTCGAAGCTCATGCTCATGGCCGACCTCCCCGGGCCAGGGGCGCGTAGAGGTCCCACAGCTCGCCGAAGAAGAAGCCGCCGAAGGCGGCCAGGGTGCGCGCGTCGCCGTCGCCGGTGACGCGCAGCGTCGACAGCAGCGCCGTCAGCTGGGGCACGCCGAGCTCCAGAATGCCGGCGCCGACCACCTCGCCGCCGGTATCCGTGCCGCGGTGCAGGCGGGTATAGAGGGTGGTGGTGTCGCGCCACAGGTCGGGGCCGGGGTCGTCGCGCACGCGCTTCTCGCCGGCCAGATAGTAGTCGACGCCGTCGACCGGCAGCGCCAGCTCGTAGACCATGCGACGCCCCATGCCGTCGTCCCCGGCTGACGAGAACAGCCGGAAGACGCCGCCGCTCGCCGCCAGGTCGACGCCCAGCGGCGGGAAGTCGACCCGCCCACCGAGTCCCCCGGGATGCCCGGGGTCGGCCAGGAAGGCCGCCAGGTCGTCGATGGCCACGGCGGCGTGCATGGCCAGCCGGGTGCCGGCCCGGCGCCCCGCGGCCGCGCCGCGCGCCGGGTCGGTCTCGCCCAGGGCGAAGGCGCCGCGCATGGTCTCCTCGAAGGCGATGCCCGCGCTCATGATGTGGTCCTCCCTAGCAGCCTGTCGGACTTAACACTGATCTACTGCGAATCCCGGTCTTTCGGCCAAACCCGACAGGCTGCTAGTCCCAGGGCGCCAGCGGCAGCTCGTTCACCCGCACCGGGCGGCCGTCGGCGTCGGCCACCTCCACCGGCTCGCCCCGGGCGTCGAGCACCCGGACGCGCAGCCGCTGGCGGCCCTTGTCGAGCTCGAGGCGGCAGAAGTTGTCTTCCTGGCTGAAGCCCCAGGCCCGGTAGTGCACCACCGGTGCGCTGTGATCGCCCTCCCCGCCCTCCAGCGGGAAGCCGTCGTACTGCTCATCCACGCGGGAGTCGTGCACGAAGCCGTTGGGGTCGCCGTCGGCGAACGGGAAGGGCCAGTAGAGCGCCGAGGAGGTGACATCATAGGCGAACAGGCCCTGATCGTTCCCCTCGCTCTCGAAGGTCAGCCGGGCGACGTTGGCGCAGTGCACGTCGCCGCTGAGGAAAATCACGTTCTGGATGCCATGATCGTGAATGTGCTGGAGGATCGCCTGGCGGGTGCGCGGATAGGCCGGCCAGGAGTCGCTGGCCTCGCGCCGCTCGAGGTTGGCCGCCAGGCGCTGGCGCTCGGGCTCGTCGCGGTACTCGTTGCCGAGGCGCTCGTCGATGGGGCTCGGCGCGAAGACGCTGGAGGTGACCAGGAACTTGGGCACGTTGCCGTGCTCGCGCTGCTGCTCGCCGAGCCACTCGAGCAGCCGGTCGAGCTGGCCAGGGTGGGCCGGATCGATGGTCGGCCGGCCCAGCAGGTGGTTGTCGTGGAGGCCGGCCCGCTGCCGGTAGCGCTGGGTGCGGGTGTCGACCACGAAGAACGGGTAGCCGGCGCAGCTGAAGCGGTAGTAGAGCCGGCGGCCGAAGCTGCGCGGGCCATGGCTCCACTGGTAGCTCATGTAGGCGCCGATGGCGATGTTGAACAGGTGGTGGTTGTTGCGCAGCCGGTCCTGGCTCCAGTTGTCCTCGATCTCGTGGTCATCGAGGATCATGTAGACCGGCGAGTGGCGCAGCAGGTGGCGCATGTTGGGGGCGCCAAAGGCCTCGTGATAGCGCGACTGCATCTCCTCGAAGGTGTCGGCCCGGCCGATCGGCAGGTGGCGGTTGAGCTTGTCGGCGTAGATCTGATCGCCCATCAGCAGCGTGAAGCGCGCCGGCCGGCGCGCGCCCTGCCGCCGGAAGTGGCCGGCCATGGGCGCGAAGATGCGATCCGCCTCCTTGACCTTCCACAGCAGCCCCGGATAGCGGCAGGAGCCGATCAGGAAGTGGAGCTCGTCCGCCGGGCCCGCGGCGGGATCGGGGAAGGTCCGGAAGCGCGCCTCGCAGGCCGGGGCCTCGAGGTCGGCCAGCAGCGCCGCCATGCTGGCGACTGGCGGCAGGCGATCGGCCAGGTCGGCATCGTCCAGCGACTCGGCGTCGGGCAGCGGATCGTCCACGGTGAGGGTCGCGACCCGCACCCGGTACTCGGTATCCGCTTCCAGCGGGAAGGGGCCGGGGCCGTCCCGGCCGCCGAGGCTGGTCTGCCGGCCGAGCACGAAGGTGCCGGTGCGGTCGAACTCGCGATGCAGGCGGAAGAAGTAGGCCCAGGGCTGGCCGGTGGCCGCGTCGTGCAGCGGCCGGCCGCGCTCGTCGACCACCGCCAGCAGCCCCAGGGTGCGCATCTCGGCGCCCAGCTGGACGCCCTCGTCCCGGGAGGCGTGCCCGCGGATCCAGATCCGGCAGCGATCATGGGCGGTATGCCCGACGATCGGTCCCAGGTGAGGTGCACGCAGTCCCGACATGACGGCTCTCCTTCGCTGGTATGGTGCCCGACTGATACCCCGGAATGACGGCGGCACCTAGTCAGCGTAGTCGCGCCACGCGTGGTCGGCTACAGTACGGGGCGCCCGCCATTCCCCCGCCGAGGATGCCCATGCCCCCTGCCGACGATACCGCCCTCTCCGTCAGCGAGCTCAACCGCCGCGCCCGCCAGGCGCTGGAGCAGGACGTCGGCGACGTCTGGGTGGAGGGCGAGCTGTCCGGGGTCTCGCGGCCGTCGTCGGGCCACGTCTACTTCACCCTCAAGGACGAGCGGGCCCAGCTGCGCTGCGCGCTGTTCCGCAACCGCGCGCGCTTCATCGCCGCGCCGATGCGCGACGGCGATCACGTCAAGGTGCGCGGCCGGGTATCGCTGTTCGAGCCGCGCGGCGACTACCAGCTGATCGCCGAGGCGGTGCAGGCGGTAGGCGAAGGCGAGCTGCTGGCGGCCTTCGAGCGGCTCAAGGCCAAGCTCGACGCCGAGGGGGTGTTCGCCAACGCCCGGCCGCTGCCCTACCCGCCCCGCCATCTGCTGGTGCTGACCTCGCCCACCGGGGCGGCGATCCGCGACGTGCTGGCGGTGCTGGCGGCGCGCTGGCCGCTGGCCCAGGTGACGCTGATCCCGGTGCCGGTGCAGGGCCGCGAGGCGGCGCCGGCGATGATCGCCGCGCTGGGCCTGCTCAATCGCCAGGCGGCGCTGGATCCGGCGCGCGATGCCATCCTGATCACCCGAGGCGGCGGCAGCCTGGAAGACCTGTGGGCCTTCAACGATGAACACCTGGCGCGGGCGATCTTCCACTCCCGGCTGCCGGTGATGTCGGCGGTAGGCCATGAGGTGGATGTGACGCTTTCCGACTTCGCCGCCGACCGCCGCGCGCCCACGCCCTCGGCGGCGGCTGAGCAGCTGGTGCCCGACCGTCGCGAGCTGCTGCAGCGCCTGCAGGCCCTGGAAAGCCGACTGCTGCGCGCCCAGCGCGCCCGGCTCGACACCGAGGCCCAGCGGCTCGATCACCTGCGTGCGCGGCTGCGCCACCCCGGCGAGGTGCTGGCCTTCCGGCGCCGCCAGCTCGAGCAGTTGGAGGGCCGGCTGCACCGGGCAATGCGCGCCCGGCTGGAGTCGGACCGTCGCCACGAGGGCGAGCTTCGCCGGCGCTTGACGCTGCGATCGCCGGCGCACCAGCTCGAGCAGGCTGAACGCCGGCTGACGCTGGCCGGGCAACGCCTGCGGCTGACCATGCCGAGGGAACTGGCCCGCCACCGCGAGCGCCTGGCCGCGGTGAGCCGCGAGCTGCAGGCGGTCAGCCCGCTGGCGGTGCTCGGCCGGGGCTACGCCATCCTCGAAAACGACGAGGGCCGAGTGATCCGCCATGCGACGGATACCCGGCCCGGTGAGCGCTTGGAGGCGCGGCTCGGCGAGGGGCGGTTGGCCCTGGAGGTACTGCCGGACGAAGACGCCGCCGACTGACGGCGTCGTGTCCTGGCCTGCGCTAGGAGGCCTCGCTGTGGGGCGTGCCCGGCTTGAAGGTCGAGGGCTCGAGTTCGTGGCGGGCCAGCAGCTTGTAGAAGTCGGTACGGTTGCGCCCGGCGATGCGCGCCGCCTGGGTCACGTTGCCTTCGGTGATCTTGAGCACCTTGACCAGATAGCTGCGCTCGAAGCCGGCGCGGGCATCGTTGAAGGTCGGCAGGGCGTTCTCCTCGGCCGCCAGCGCCTGGGCGACCAGCGCCTCGGGGATCATCGGCGCGCTGGTCAGCGCCACGCACTGCTCCACTACGTTGACCAGCTGGCGCACGTTGCCGGGCCAGGCGCTCGACGCCAAGAGGTTGAGGGCCTCGCGCGAAAAGCCCTTGACGAAGGGCTTGTGGCGCTCCGCGGCCTGGGCGACCAGGTACTTGGCCAGCAGCGGCACGTCCTCGGCGCGCTCCTTGAGCGGCGGGAGCTTGAGGTTGACCACATTGAGGCGATAGAAGAGGTCTTCGCGGAACTCGCCGTCGTGCATGGCCTGGCCCAGGTCGCGATGGGTCGCCGAAATCAGACGCACGTCCACCGGGATCGAGGCGGTGGAACCCAGCGGGCGGATCTGGCGCTCCTGCAGCGCGCGCAGCAGCTTGACCTGCAGCGGCAGCGGCATGTCGCCGATCTCGTCGAGGAACAGGGTACCGCCGTCGGCGGCCTGGAAGAGGCCGCGGTGCTCGCTGATCGCGCCGGTGAAGGCGCCCTTGGCGTGACCGAACAGCTCGCTCTCCAGCAGTTGCTCGGGCAGCGCGCCGCAGTTGATGGCCACGAACGGCTTGTCGGCGCGACGGCTGGCCTTGTGGATGGCCTCGGCCATCAGTTCCTTGCCCGACCCCGAGGGGCCGGTGACCAGCACGCTGACGTCCGAGGTGGCGACCATGCGCGCCTGCTCGAGGATGCGCTCCATCTCCGGGCTGCGCGTGATGATCGCCTCGCGCCAGCGGTCATCGCCTTCGCCGTTGCCGCCGGGACTGGTGTGGGACAGGGCCTCGTCGATGGTGGTGAACAGCTCCTCGCGATCCACCGGCTTGGTCAGGAAGCCGAACACCCCCTGACGGGTGGCGCTCACGGCATCGGGGATCGAGCCATGGGCGGTGAGGATGATCACCGGCAGGCCCGGCAGGCGACGCTGGATCTCCTGGAACAACGCCAGGCCGTCCATCTCGTCCATGCGCATGTCGGAGAGCACCAGGTCGGGGTTGCCGGCATCCAGGTGCTTGAGGGCCGCACGCCCGCTCTCTGCGGTGGTCACGCGATAGCCTCGGCTCTCGAGACGCATGCCCAGCAGCTTGAGAAGGCTGGGATCATCGTCCACCAGCAGGATGTGGGCCCCGTGATTCGGGGCCTGTGGGCTTGCGCTTGGCATCATGTCATGTCTCCCGCATTACTCGGTCTGCTGTCGCGAGTTGATGTTGCGTTCGATGTCGGTAAGGGCATCCAGTTTCTCTTCCAGGGCGGCCTTTTCCTCGGCCAGCGCGTCCTGGGCTTGCCGACTCTCGCTCAATCGCTGGTTCAATCCGCGCCGGCCCTCGACCTCGTTGAGCCAGTAGCGCAGCAGCGGCTGCAGCCGCGCCGGGGCGGCGCTCAGGTCGGCCTTGAACAGCTCGGAGGCCTGGTCCCACTGGCGCTCGTCGCCCCAGGCGAGCACGACGGCACTGGCCAGGCGCCGGTCGGTATCGTTGCCCTCCAGGCGCAGCAGCATGGCTTCACGCCATGCCCGATCACCGCGCTGCGAGGCCAGGCCAAAGGCCACCCAGTCCTCGAACATGCAGGAGGGCTCGTCGAAGCCGGGTATCTCCGAAAAGCAGGCCCCGACATCGGTCTCCTGAACCACGGGTTCCCGCGGCTCGTGTCCCGGCAGCTGTGCCGGCAACCACTGGCATCCGGCCAACCAGACCGGCACCAGACACAGGAGCAGGGGGCGTGGGGTCATATCACTCGTTCCTTGCGTGGTGTTCCGCGATGGCGGAATCGATGTCTTGATGTTCGCTGCCCGGTGCCGGGCGCGGCAGGGTCAGGCGAAAACACACCGCCAGCCGCGCGTCATCCACCAGCGCCAGGCTGCCGTGCTGCAGACGGGCACAGTCGGCGGCCACCGACAGCCCGATGCCCGAGCCCTTGAGCGCTCCCTTGCGGCGGATACGCCCTTGATAGAAGGCCTCGAACAGCCGCGGCCGGTCCTCTTCGGGAATCGGCTCGCCGCTGTTGGCGACTTCGAGCACCAGCCGGTCGTGCCGGGCATGGGCGCGAATCTCCAGCTCGCCGCCGTCTTCGCCGTAGGCGATGGCGTTGGAGATCAGGTTATCGAGAATCCGTGCGGTCGCGGTGCGGTCGGCCTGCCAGACCAGCGGACCGTCGAAACAGGACAGCGCCATGCCCTTCTGCTGCAGAGCCAGGCGGTGCTTGGCCAGCACCTCCTTGGCCACGGTGGCGAGATCCAGACGCTCGGTATCCAGACGCTGATTGTGCTGCAGGAGATTGTAGTCGAGCAGTTGCTCGATCAGCTGCTGCAGTTCACTGCCGCTAGAATCGATGAGATCGAGGATCTCACGCTGGTGACCGGTCAACTCACCGGCCACGCCGTCCGCCAGCAGCGAGGACCCCTCGCGAACGCTGGCCAGCGGGGTCTTGAGTTCATGGGACATGTGACGCAGGAACTGCTGTTTCTGCTCTTCCAGTTCGTCCAGCCGCGAAGCCAGCCAGTCGAGCCGCTCGTCGAGGCTGACTAGCTCCGCCGGCCCCTGGACCGGCGATACCTGGGCCTGCTGGCCGCCGCTGCCGATACCAAGGATGCGTCGCTCGAGCTGGCGTACCGGGCGCACGATCAAGCGGGTGAACAGCAGCATCAGGATGAGACTGGCGGATGCCAGGGCCGCCGTCTGCCACCAAAGCCGATGTTGCACCGTTTCTGCACGGGTCCGGATGACGTCCAGTCGATCGTCGATGCGCCGATTGGTGGCGTGGCGCATGGCCTCGGTATGTTCGGCGAAGGGCAGAAAGTCAGTCAGGCGATCCTGGAACGCCTCCATCGGCAACCCTGGCAACTCGGCAAGGCGGTCGAGCAGTCCGGCCAGCGCCTTGACGTCCGGATCGTCGGGCAACAGCTCGCGCTGCCGGTCCAGCAGGCGACGATATTCGGCCAGGCGCTCGTCGAAGATATCGAGCAGGCTGTCCTGTTCCACCACCGCATACTGGCGCGCCCCGCGCTCCATCTCCAGGGCCAGGGCGCCAAGGGTGCGGGCACGGCGCGTCTCCTCGACCGCCTGACGGGCACTCTGGTCGGCGAGGCGCGAGAGCTCAGACAGCGCCTGCCCGGCCTGGAACATCAGCACGGCAAGGGGCAGCATCACCATCAGGAAAGCCAGCAACACCAGCTGCAATAGCGAGCGGGGGCGCCAGCGTCGGGAAACGGCAGAAGTCATGGCCAGCGTTCGGTAAAGGAGTGAGTCGGCAATCACCATCGTCAATGCCCGAGGATACCAGAGTTCGGCCTGTGTCCCGTGCCGCGTCGCGGCCGAACAGGCAAAAAAAAGGCCGGCAGAGCCGGCCCAATACGCAGGGAACTGAAGGGGTGGGCAAAACATTCGGTCGTCGACCTGGCCCGGCGATCGAGTGTTTTTCCCTTGGGCCAAAGGCCCACGAAGCCTGGGAGGAGGCCCGGAGTCGCCAGGCAAGCTCTCTTCCCGGGTGGCGAACCACCTCGCTTCGACTCTGTCGGCCCCGCCGAGGCGTGGCCGCGCAATTCATCTCCATTGGAGGAGAGGCATCCTTGCCAGGGCATCCTTGCCCTTACGGTACGCCTCCATGACGTCGTCGGTACCGTCTCATCGCAACCTAAAGTCACACATCGCTGGAGCAGACGTTGGTCGCCGCGAGGTCGGAGGCACAGGGCAGTGTTGTCGCGAGCCTCTCGGCGACCGGAAGCGATTCGAGCCGTTTGAATCGTTTCCGTTTGCTCACCATACCTATTGCCAGTTGTGTGCCACAATCAAGTTGTTTTATTTAAAATCAACAACTTGAGAAATGATTGATATTGGCATACCTGGCGAAGAGCGCCGAAACCGGCCCCAACGAGGGGATTTTCGTCGCCGAATGGCGACGCCATTCGGCAGAATAAAGAAAAGTCGTTTTAATACAGCAATTTGCCGCGTTGCCAAAAGGAGACACCTAGATCCCGGAGTGGCGTCGGGTAGCGACAGCGCTCAGCCGAGCGCCTTGACGAGGATCTTGGACTGGCGGGCGTGATTGTAGGTGTCCCGGCGCAGCGGCGGCAGATCGTCGATGGCGGCAAGCCGGAAACCGTGTTCGAAGAACCAATGGGCGGTATGGGTGGTCAGGGCGAACAGCGCCTCGAGCCCGAGCGCGCGGGCACGCCGCTCCACCTCGCCGAGCAGTAGATCGCCGCGTGCGCCGCCCCGGTAGTCGCCATGCACGGCCACGCAGGCCAGCTCGCCCATGCGTGCCTCGCCGAAGGTATGCAGGGCGGCACAGCCGATCACCATGCCGTCGCGTTCGATGACCACGTAGTCGTCGACTTCATACTCCAGCCGCTCCCGGGAGCGCGGTACCAGCATGCCGCGGCGCTCCAGCGGCTCGAGCAGCTCCAGCAGGCCGCCGATATCATCGATCTCGGCGCGGCGCAGCTGCTCGTAACGATGCTGGGTGATCATGGTACCGACGCCGTCGCGGGTGAACAGCTCGCCGAGCAGAGCGTCGTGGTCCTGCCAGGACAGCAGGTGGGTGCGCGCCACCCCGTGGCGAGCGGCGGCACAGGCAGCCCCCAGGTGGCGGGCCAATTCGCTGCCGGCCTCGGCGGCGGCCAGATGCGGCTCGGCCTCGACCGGCGCCAGTTGGCGGCACAGGCGCCCCGCCTCGTCGAACAGCCCACAGGCCTCGCCGAGCAGAATCAGCTTGTCGGCGCCCAGTGCCGTGGCGGTATGGCGCGCCACCTCGGCGGCGTCCAGATCGAATACCTCGCCGGTACTGGAGTAGCCCAGCGGCGGCAGCAGCACCAGCGAGCCCTGGTCCAGCAGGCCGCGCATGGCGCCGTCACGAACGCGACGTACCTCGCCGCTACGGTGGAAGTCGATGCCGTCCCGCACTCCCAACGGCTTGGCCATCACCAGATTGCCGGAAACCGCCGTCATCTCCACGCCGTGCAGCGGGGTGTTGGGCAACCCCAGCGACAGCCGCGCTTCCAGCCACAGACGCTGCTCGGCGGCTACCCGCTCGACCCGGGCCATGATCGCTTCATCGGCCACCCAGCGCCCCTGGTGGCGGCACGGCACGATGCCGTCCTCGACCAGCACTCTCTGCACCTGGGGACGAATGCCCAGCACCACCACCAGGCGCACGCCCAGGGTATGCAGCAGCGCCAGGTCCTGGATGAGCTGCTCGCCTCGGCCCTCCGCTACGGCCTCGCCCTCGATGAGGATGACGAACGTGCATCCTCGGTGCGCATTGATATACGGCGAGGAATTGCGAAACCAGTCGACGAAGGGGAAACGAGTGTCCAAGGCCGCACTCCGGCAGCAGGTGAAGGGAAGGGATGTGTGTCGACTATATCAGACACGCAAGTGGGAAGAGATAAGAACGGCGCTACGCGCCTCCAAGAAGGAAGAGGGAAGAGGGAAGAAGGCAGGAGCTCGCCACCTCGGGGTTAGGCTTTCCTTCCGGCGTCGGCTTATCACTTCACCTTCCCGCGAAGACCGGGCCGGATGTGCTTCCCTCTTCCAGCCGCGTAGCGGCGCTCTTCCTTCTTCCAGCTTCCGAACAACGTTCGGCGCTTAGCCGAACATGCCCTTGAACATGAAGAAGAACACGATCGCCAGGGCAGCGCCGGCCGGCAGCGTGATCAGCCACGACATCACGATGGTGCCAATCACCCGCAGGTTGAGCGCCGCCATGCCACGGGCCAGGCCCACGCCGAGCACGGCACCGACCAGCGTGTGAGTGGTGGAGATCGGCAGCCCGGTACCCGAGGCCAATACCACGGTGGTGGCGGCGGCCAGGGTGGCGGCGAAACCACGGCTCGGCGTCAGTTCGGTAATGCCGGTACCTACCGTGGCGATGACCTTGTGGCCGTAGGTCACCAGGCCGACGACGATGCCACCGCCGCCCAGCACCAGCACCCACCACGGCACCAGCGAGCCGCCGCCGATATCGCCGCTGCTGTATACCACGCTGATCACCGCGGCCAGCGGGCCGACGGCGTTGGCCACGTCGTTGGAGCCGTGGGCGAAGGCCATGGCGCAGGCGGTGAACAGCATCAGCACGCCGAACACCCGCTCCACGCCGCCGTAGCCGAAGGCATCATCCTGGCGCTTCTCGGCGCCGACCCGGCGCTCGAGCAAGCCGCCGAGCAGCATCACGCCCAGCCCGATCAGGATCGCGTAGAGCAGGCTCTCGCCGAAGCCCAGTTCGAGGCCAACGTGCTTCAGGCCCTTGGTCAGGGTGACCATGGCGACGATGAACCCGACCAGAAAGACGTACATCGGCACGTAGCGCTTGGCAGCGGCGAAGGGGTCACGATTCTCGAAGATCAGCAGCTGTACGGACTTGAACAGCATGAAGGCGATAGTCCCGGACATCAGCGGCGAGACTATCCAACTGGCGGCGATCTGCCCCACCTTGCTCCAGCCCACGGCCTCGAGACCCAGCCCGGCCATGGCAAAGCCGACGATGGCGCCCACGATCGAGTGAGTGGTGGACACCGGCCAGCCCCGCATGGAGGCGATCAGCAGCCAGGTCGCCGCGGCCAGCAGCGACGCCAGCATGCCGTAGACCAGAAACTGCGGATCGTTCTGGAGCAGCGCCGGGTCGATGATGCCCTTGCGGATGGTCTCGGTGACCTGCCCCCCGGCCAGCCAGGCGCCGAGGAATTCGAAGATGACGGCGATGATGATCGCCTGCTTGATGGTGATGGCCTTGGAGCCCACGGAGGTCCCCATGGCATTGGCCACATCGTTGGCACCCACGCCCCAGGCCATGAAGAAACCGAAGGCACAGGCGAGAATGATGAAGATGTCACCGTGTTGCGCGATGATCGACATAGGACGACGTCCCTTTCTGCGGTCAGAAGGTGGCGGTTTTGTGGCGCGGGAAGGCCCGGTCAGTTGGCCGTCATGATCTGAAGGCGGCTACCGACGCGCTCGGCGCGGTCGGAGAGCTCACCGACCCAGTCGATGATCTTGTAGAGGAACATCACCTCCACCGGCGGCAGGCGATCCTCGAGCTCGAAGAGCTGACGGCGAATGGCGATCTGCTGCTGATCGGCCTGCTGCTCATAGACATGCAGCTCGCGGATCATCTTCTGCATCACGTCGGAGACGTTGCGGCCGAAGCCCGATTCGAGCAGGTCCTTGAGTTCCTCGAGGGCCTGTCGTGCCTGACCGACGCAGGCCACCGAAGTACGCATGTACTCGCGCATCGGCTGGGCGATTTCATCGGGGACCCGCATCTTGCGCCCCAGCATGATGCCGGTAATGTCGCGAGCCTTGTTGGCAATCCGATCCTGGACACTGATCAGATCCAGCAGGTCGGAGCGCGATACCGGCAGGAACATGGTGTTGGGGAGGTTGAGACGCAGCTCGGTCTTGAGCTCGTCGGCCTCGTGCTCGAGCCGAGTGATGGTCTCGCGCTGCTCTGCAGCCTCCTGCCAGTCGTTTTCGAGGGTCGCCTCGAAGAACGGCAGCAGCGCCTCGGCGCAGTCATGGACCTTGACGATATGAGCCAGCAGAGGCTGGAATGGCGAGCGACCGAACATCGCCGAGAAGGGGTTGGATGTCACCATGGGGCATCTAGGCACTTGGAAATGGCGGCGTCAGTATAGAGACTGCCCACGCCGCCGTCATGAGAAAATCATCTAATCTTCACGAACATCCGATAAGGCGGCCGCTTCATGGCAAACGAGATCGAACTCAAACTGGCCCTGGGGCCCACCGGCGCCGAGGCCCTGCGCCACCATCCCCGGCTCGCCGGCCTGACGCCCCGCACTACCCGCCTGGGCAATACCTACTTCGATACGCCGGACGGCCGGCTTCAGGCCGCGCGCATGGCGCTGCGGCTGCGCCATGACGACACCCGCCTGGTGCAGACGCTGAAGACCAGCGGCCAGGGCAGCGGCGGGCTCTCCAGCCGTGGTGAATGGGAATGGGAAGTCATGGGGCCTGGGCTCGACCTGGGCCGGCTGATCGACCTGCCGCCGATCGCCGCGCTAGGGACAGGCGTGCTGGGGCGGCTGACGCCTCGCTTCTCCACCGACTTCGCCCGCGAGACCTGGTGGCTGGAAGACGACACCGCCACCATCGAGGTGGCGCTGGACCTCGGTGAGATCCGGGCCGATGCGCAGCACGCGCCCATCCGCGAGCTGGAACTGGAGCTCAAGGCCGGCGACCCCAAGGCCCTGCTCGACCTCGCCGCGACCCTGGCCGAGCGGGTGCCGCTGCGTCCTTCCGACACCAGCAAGGCCGCCCGCGGCGCCGCCCTGCTTGCCGGTCGCTGGACACTGCCCGAAGGCGGCGCTCCCGCCGCCTGGCTGCACCGCGCCGTGGTGGCGCTCGATGCCCTGGCCGACACCGGCGATGCCGGCTGGCGCGAGGCGGCCAGCGACGCCTTCCAACGGCTCGCCGACAGCAATGCGGAAGTGGCCGAAGACGCTCGCCGACTGGCCAAAGCGCTGAATAGCGACGACTGGCTGAGCGTCGACACCGGCAAACGGCTGCTCGACCTCTCGCGCTGCGTGCCTGATACGGTCTCACTGGGTTGAGACCAGGCACGGGACCCCGCCACGAACGGATGACCATCCAGCACGAGGGAACGCCGTGAATCACGATCGTTTCAAGCCTGCCGCCGGCGCCCTGCGCACCCGCGTCTTCCAGGTCATCTTCGAATCCGACACACCGTTGGCCAAGGGCTTCGATATCGCCCTGATCGGAGTGATCCTGGCCAGCGTGCTGGTGGTGATGCTGGAGAGCGTCGCCGGCCTGCAGGCCAGCTACGGCACCTGGTTTCGCCGGCTCGAGTGGGGATTCACGCTGCTGTTCACCGCCGAGCTGATGGTCCGGCTCTATTGCCTGGAGCGACCCTGGCAATACCTGCGGAGCTTCTACGGCATCATCGACGTGGTCGCCATCTTGCCCACTTGGCTGGCCCTGGTGCTGCCGGGCGCCCAGTCGCTGGTGGTAGTGCGTCTGCTGCGCACGCTGCGGGTGTTCAGGGTGCTGCGGCTGATGGAGTTCGTCGGCGAGGGGCGCCTGCTGATCGACGCCCTGAAGCGCAGCGGGCGACAGATCTTCCTGTTCCTGTTCACCGTCTGCATGCTGATCACCATCTTCGCCTCGCTGGTCTACCTGATCGAGCCCGCCGAGGCCGGCTTCACCAGCATTCCCGTGTCGATCTACTGGGCGGCGGTGACCCTGACCACAGTAGGCTACGGCGACATCGCCCCGGTGACGCCACTGGGCCAGGCCATCTCGGTGATGGTGATGCTGACCGGCTATTCGATCATTGCCGTGCCCACCGGCGTGTTCTCGGCAGAGGTGATCCGCTCGATCCGCGCCGATCGCTACTCCGACGAAGCCTGCCCAGGCTGCGGCCATGATCATCACGAGAAACGCGCCCGCTATTGCCTGCGCTGTGGCACCTGGCTCGACGAGACCACTCCCGACCCGCGCCTGGAAGAAGAAACGCCCCGGGAATGATCCCGGGGCGTCTCATCGCACGATGACGAGGGCGTGAACTCACTCGACCTCGAGCGGTGCGCCCCAGGCATCCAGTTCGGCCTCGCTCCAATCGCCATAGCCGGCGTTGGGGAACACGATCCAGTCCTGGCCGAAGCGCTCGGCGTTCTCGTCGACGAGCTCATGCTGCCCGGCGAGATCGGCGTCGGCGAAGTCGCCGGCGAAGTCGTGCAGGGAGTCGCCGAGTTGCATCACCAGGGTGTGGTCCTCGACCACCGCGGCACGACGCTCCGCCTTGGGCGGCCCCAACAGCATGACGCTGTCCTCGGAGACCTGGGGCAGGTCCAGCGCCTCCAAGGTGGCGATGGTATCGGCCTCGTTCTCCTGGTAGCGATCGGAGACGTAGTAGATGGCCACGCCATGCTCGTCGGCATAGTCCAGGAAGCCCTTGGCGCCAGGGATCAGGCGCGGCTCGCCCTCGCGCTCCCAATGCTTCCAGGTGTCCCAGGTGGTGTAGTCATGGCATTCGGCCATATCACGGGCCAGCAGGGCGCTGTTGTCCAGCACCGTCTCGTCGAGGTCGGTGATGATCGCCGGGGCAGCGTCCTCACCCAGCGCCTCAAGCCGGTCCTCGAGGCGATAGCGGGCCAGGGCGAAGCCCTGACGCTGCAGGGCGGCAACCTCGGCGGACTGCTGCTGGTAGCGCAGGCCCATCGCATAGGCGGCCTGGGCGCAGACCATGGCGCCATCGTCGGCAACGGCCGGCGCAGCCATCGGCAGCGCCATCAGACCGGCCACGGCGGCGGCGCTGACGCGGCGGAAACCAGACATCGGCATGGGAACTCTCCTTTGTCGTGGGTGCACTCGGCGGGCAGGGACACCCTTCGATTACACCGTATTATCGAAGAAACGCATTTGTATCATATTTTATTTTCATTGATCATTCAAACAAGATACGAAGAGAGCATCCATCATCACCGACCTTGCTGACTGGCAAAAAAGTACTGTCCACGGTGCTCGGCTACATGATCAGCATGGGCAATGCCCGAAAAGTGCCTGCACTCGACGATTTTTCAAACGACGACCAGGACAACGATGCGTGCCATGGAGCGTAATCCCTGAGACGAAGCCCACCCTAGGGGGGCATGAAAGGGCATTTCCCTACCCTCTTACCTAACGTGAGCATGCGAAACACCATATCCCCCCACTCAAAAGAAACGCAAAGTTACAAAAAGACAACCAAATACACAATATAATTTAAAGCCATTGCTACATTAATAACAATAAATATAAATCTGCAAAAACAAGCAGGGAGCAATGTCATGACACAACAATTCGATGAGCTCGCAGCATTGTACGAGGAAATGGCAAGCTGGCCTTTCCGAAAATATTGTGAAATACCATCTACCATAGAAAAAGCCGGGAGACTCGAGGGGCTGTCAGTCTTGGACTTCGGCTGCGGAAGCGGGTTCTATACTCGTCTTTTAAAACAGCATGGCGCCAAAAAGGTTGTCGGATATGACATCTCATCTGGAATGGTAGATTACGCGCGTCGACGTGAAGAAAAAGAACAATACGGCATCACATACACAGACAACAAGGATAGCATTCCATCAAACCATTTCGACTTGGTGATTTCCGTATACATTCTCCCATATGCCAGGAATCACAAAGAACTCGTTGACTTGTGCCAAGCCATGATATCCCCCCTCAAGACAGGAGGGCGATTAATCACACTCCCTCTACACCCGAATTACTCCTTGACTTCCTCTTATTATCGTCCGTACGGGTTTGATCTCATCAGCAGCAATTCAACACCTAGAACTGACGAAACGCCTCTTCAGCTACATCTTTGCCACCCTCCTTACGATGATTTCGTCACTGCCTATTACTGGCGAGAAAAAACACTGACGTCCGCGCTTCAACAGCAGGGATTAAACGACATAGAGTGGGAAAACTTCCAAGTAACACATGAAGGTCGAGAAATACTCGGTGATAGCTTCTGGGAAGCTTATCAGTCCTGCCCTCACTCACTCATCATATCAGGCTACAAGGGAAGGCCAACATGTTGACACTTCCCGTCGCCACTACCCCTCTACCACCATTCGGGACTGTGTGGGCTCGCTGGTTCGGCACAATTAGCTCCTTGGATCAGCACGAGTGGGACTCTCTGGTGGAAGACAGAAATTTCTATAATAGCTACAGATGGCTGAGATCTCTTGAGTATCTTAGCCATCCACGCTCCGTTCTGGGCATTTTCGGTCCCGGAGGTCTCTTGGCAGGTTGTCCACTATGGGAAGGGCAGCCACATGACCCTTTGTTCGATCCCTCCACCTGGTTTCGAGATCTTCCTGGGCCATGGCAAGAGAGGTTTCTTTGGGTGGGAGCATACCGTTCCACGCACAACGAGTTGGTATATGGGCATGGATCCCGTCGTCATGAAGCGCTGGCCCTACTACTCCATGAACTACAATGCAAAGCTAGCCACAATGGCATGACCGGTGTATTGCTACCCTATATGCCGTTGAAAAAGGCACTTCAAGTTTCCAGCCACCACCCTGATGCACAAGTTTTGCTACATGATGCCGAATCATTCCAGCCCATTACAGAAGGCGGACTGGAAGCTAATATCTCTTCATGGAAAAAGCATTACCGAACACGTACAAGAGCAGAAATGGAAGCCTTCCACCATCATGGAAACCAAATAGATTGGTCACCCATAACGCAAGATATTGAAAGCGACCTGATTGATCTGGTTTCGATGAATAGAGCCAAGCATGGCTCGGAACAAGGCAAATCATGGATGCAAAAAGTATTCTCCAGTCAGCGAAAATCCAAGGTGCTTGATCACGCCATCGCCGCTCTGTCTCGAAAACAAGGAAAGATCAACGCCGCGACGATATTCTACCGCTTCGGAAAATCACTCCATGCGCGCTATTTTGGCTCCGACTATGGAGAGCACGAAAACGAGTACCGATACTTCGTGCTTAGTTACTATGCACCTCTAGCATGGGCGTCACAGCATGGGATAAGGACATCACATCTCTCCATATCTGCTCTGGAAGCCAAGGCAAAACGAGGAGGGCATATCGAGCCACTGGCAACAGTATCAATACTCAGCAAAGGACGGCTTTCGGACAGCCTGGTGGAAAGGCACAATTTAACGATCACCGCCAACCACCAAAAGAAATTTCGCAAACATCTGAGCAACGACTGGTTCACGCCTGATATTATCTAGAAAAGGGATCCCCCTCATGCTGCATCTAGTCTACACGCTTCAGCTTACCGAACATGCGCGCACTCACAACAAGGAATTCTGGGAATGGTTGCATAGTCGACAATCTTGGTTTTACGACGGTCTTGATATGATCCAAGCGCCTCGTTGGTTCATGCATGTAATTGGCCAAAATGTTCATTGCCTGGAGCACTCGGTAGCTTTCGATGACGAAGCCGCATGGGGAGCCTACAGAAAAGCGATTTCTCAGCGTTCCAAGGATCCCGAGTGGGAAAAAAGACGCATCGAGCAGGAAAAATGGTGGGAAATTATCGATTCCCGCTTGATGAACGATATTCAAGTGGAGAGCTCCTGATGACGGAGAGACCCATCGCCTCACCGCAAGAACGCGCCAACCGGCTCCTGGATAGCGCGTCATTCCTTACTCTGGCTACCTTTAACGACACCATGACGCCTTGGGCATCTACCGTAAACTATGTGGTACTTCGCTCTCCGCTTCGTCTAGTCTGGTATTCCATGATCCAAGCGCAGCATTCGCTCAACATAGAGCGAGCGCCCCTTGTATCGGCATCGATCTTTCGTACCGACCTCGGAGACGAATCTCCCCCCGCAGGTCTGGATGGAATACAACTGCTGGGAGATGGACGCTCGCTCTCCGATGAAGAGGCGAGGGATATGCACCCTCTCTACTATCGATTGAATTTTCCCGACCCAGCCGTAAGACAAGCCTGGGAGCTGCCACTGGGGGAGTTCATTGGGCAAGGGCCGCGAAGGTTTTACGAAATCCGCCCCCGCTGTCTCTGGCTTCTCGACCTTGAACGGTGGCGAGCCGACAAGGTGGATCAGCGACTAGCTGTCGACATTGACTCACTGAATGCCTCTTGAGCCACTTCTGAACGAAGGGGCTCATCTTAGGGCACCCACTGTGTTGGCGGCGTCCAGCTCGGAAGCCGCCAATATTGGGCCGGCCAGGATGGCTAAAGATGGCGGCTCTGTAACAAGTGCACTCTGGCCTACCATCCTCTCCATGTTCAAACCGCGGCACGGCTTGAGGAAAATTCACAACCCTGAGGTCGCTGTCCTCCGGTCCGGCTGCGAAAGGACAATGGGCAATACTCACACTGAACGCTTGGATGTTCGACTCGAGGCCTGACGACCGAAACCGCCTCCAGCGATTGGCTGCATCGGCATGCCCCAGGACACCGGCCAGACATGCGAGTCGAGCCGGTGATTACATCCTCGAGCGTCGGCGCTTCAGGCTTGAAAGGGCGCGAGATCGCCGCGGCCCTCGCGGACCACCTTGGGCGGCAGTTCGCGCAGGTCCACCACGCTGGTCGGCTCCAGGTGGCAGGCGCCGCCGTCGATGACCAGCGCCAGGTGGGCGCCGAAGCGATCGCGAATCTCCTCGGCATCGGTCATCGGCAGTTCCTCGCCGTCGGGAATCAGTGTCACGCTCATCAGCGGCTCGCCCAGGGCATCGAGCAGCGCCCGAGTGATCTGATGATCGGGCACTCGTACACCGATGGAACGCCGCTTGGGGTGCAGCAGCAGGCGCGGCACCTCGGTGGTGGCCTGGAGAATGAAGGTGTAGGGCCCGGGGGTATGGGCCTTGAGCAGACGGAACACGGCGTTGTCGACCTTGGCATAGGTGCCGATCTCGGAGAGATCGGAGCACACCAGGGTGAAGTTGTGCTTGTCGTCCAGATCCCGCAGCCACTTGATGCGTTCGACCGCCTTCTTGTCGCCCAGATGACAGCCCAGGGCATAGCCGGAATCGGTGGGATAGGCGATCACACCGCCATCGCGGATGATCTGCACCGCCTGGTCGATGAGGCGTTTCTGGGGATTGTCCGGGTGAATCTGGAAGAACTGGCTCATGGGCACTCCATGTTCTCGTAGGTCGAAGACGCGGCTCAAGCCGCCGGGGCCAAGCCGCACCACCCCGCCAGCCGCGGATGGGCCCACACCGGGGCCACCGCGGTGCGGGGCACCGGGCTCATACTGCCCGGTGCCAGGTGGCCGCCGGGAAAATGGAAGTCGCTGCCCAGCGAGGCCCGAAGCTCTCGTTCCTGGAGCTGGCGGGCCAGGTCGCGGGTGGCATCGGGGTTCTGGAATCCGCTGATCAGCTCGACGGCCTGGCCGCCGGCCTCGCGGAAGTCGTCCAGCAGCAGCCCACGCTTGCGGCGCGTCAGCTTGTGACGCATCGGGTGCGCCAGCACCGCCACGCCGCCGGCGTCGAGAATCCAACCCACCGCCTCGCGAAGGTAAGGCCAATGGGCCTTGATGTCGCCGGCCTTGCCGTTGCCCAGATGCTTGGCGAAGGCCGCGCCCATATCGGATACCAGGCCCGCCGCGACCAGCGCCTTGGCGAAATCCGGACGGCCCAGCGGGCGATCGGAGCCGGCCTGCTCGCGGGCACGGGCCAGGGCGTCGTCGAGGCCGATCTTCTCCAGGCGCGCGGCAATCGTCAGCGCGCGCCGTTCTCGCGCCTCGGCCTGGCCGACGAGCCCTTCGGCAAGAGTGCCCCGGACACCCTCGGGCAACAGACCCACCACGTGCAGGTTGATTCCGCGCCACTGGGTGGAAAGTTCCGTGGCCGGCAGCACGCGCACCCCGGCGGTCTCTCCGGCCTGACACGCCTCGGCCACTCCGTCCACGGTATCATGGTCGGTCAGGGCGATATGGGTCAGACCCCGTTCAGCGCACAGCGCCACCAGATCGGTCGGCGACAGGGCGCCGTCCGAGGCGGTGGAATGCATGTGCAGATCGATGGTGAGGGCATCGTGACCCTCGAAGCGCACGGGAAGTGCTGGCATTGGCATGACGTAGGCAGGTGACTTTGTCAGAATAGCGACCATGGTGCTCGCCCGACCCACCCCGGTCAACCGAGCCACTCGCTCCCTGGCGCAAACCGCCGTCGCCCGGCAAGCAGGGAGGTCGGGCAAGTCGCGGCATGACACCGGCAGATTCCCGCCTCTGCGCCCGTGTGGCACGGGTGACGATCCAGGAGGTCAGGACGCCCCTTTGGATTGATACGTTAATAGCCGAGGACATCCCGAGATGCTCTACGCCATCATCAGTGAAGATGTGCACGACAGCCTGGAACGGCGCCTGGCCGCCCGTCCCGACCACCTGGCCCGCCTCGAGCAGCTGCGCGACGAGGGTCGCCTGGTGCTGGCAGGCCCGCATCCGGCCATCGACAGCGAGAACCCTGGCGAGGCCGGCTTCAGCGGCAGCCTGGTGATCGCCGAGTTCGACGATCTGGACAGCGCCCAAGCCTGGGCGGACGCCGATCCCTATATCATCGCCGGCGTCTACGCCAATGTGACGGTGAAGCCTTTCAAGAAAGCGCTCCCCTAGGCTCGTCGAACGCGACTCCGATCTGCTGAAGAACCGGCTCGAGCGTTGGGCTCGAGCCGTTATGCTCCGAGGCTCGCAGCATGCCGAACCTGGCCACTGCATGATGCCGGCCGGTGAGCCACACGCCTCCGGGAATGTCGACATCGCCACCCACGGCGAGGTCGATTTGTCCCCAGGCATGACTTATCAACACGTCGTTTTCCCACAGCTTCTGTGGATAACATTGTTGAAACGCCGCGGACCCATTGCGCCAGCCCAGTGGCGAAGGCACCGCGACGAGATCGATCAATTCTTGACCAGCCGCCTCTCCCGGAGCCGACCTTGACCGCCGCCCCCGATGACCTGCCGCCGCTGGCCGGCCTGGAAAACGCCCGCCTCGACTGGCGCCAGGATGCCAACGGCGAGACCGCTCCGCACTCCAGCGCCTTTGACGACGTCTACTTTTCGCGCCATGACGGCCGCGCCGAGACCGAGCACGTGTTCCTGGCCGCCAACCAACTACCCGAACGCTTCGCCAGCTGGCGCGCCACTCGCCCCTTCGTGGTCGGCGAAACCGGCTTCGGCACCGGGCTCAACATGCTGTGCGCCTGGGCCTGCTTCGATGCCCACGCC
The DNA here is from genome assembly GCF_043496985.1 of Halomonas sp. B23F22_20. Taxonomy (NCBI): domain Bacteria; kingdom Pseudomonadati; phylum Pseudomonadota; class Gammaproteobacteria; order Oceanospirillales; family Halomonadaceae; genus Halomonas; species Halomonas sp. B23F22_20. The sequence goes on along the minus strand of NZ_JBIEKH010000020.1, from coordinate 50,321 downwards.
CCGGCCGAGGCTCGACTGCACCTGGTGTCCACCGAGAAATTTCCGCTCGAGCGCGACGACCTGGCACGGGCACTCTCAGCCTGGCCGGATCTCGCCGAACGCACCGCCGCGCTGGTCGCGCAGTGGCCAGAGCCGGTGGCCGGCGTGCATCGGCTGTGGCTCGACGAGCGAGTGACCCTGGACCTTCACTTCGGCGACACCACCGAGCGCCTGGAGCTGCTCGACGGCGCCGTGGATGCCTGGTTCCTGGACGGCTTCGCCCCCTCCAGGAACCCCGAGATGTGGCAACCCGAGCTGTTCGCCGCCCTGGCCTCGCGCTCACGGCCGGGCGCCACCTTCGCCACCTTCACCTGCGCCGGGGTGGTCAAGCGCGGCCTCAAGGCCGCCGGCTTCGCCTGGCGCAAGGTGCCCGGCTTCGGCCGCAAGCGCGAGATGCTGGCCGGTGAGATCGAGACGCCGCCGGAAGACGGACGACGCCGGACCGCGCCCTGGTTCACCCCGCCCGAGCCGCATCCGGCACGCCGGGTCGCGGTGATCGGCGCCGGGCTCGCCGGCGCCAGCGTGGCCTCCGCCCTGGCCCGTCGCGGCGTGGCGGTGACGCTGATCGACCGCGAAGGCCCCGGCGCCGGCGCCTCTGGCAATGCCCAGGGCGCGCTCTACGTGAAACTTGCCGCCGACACCAACCGGCAGAGCCGCACCTACCTGGCCGGGCTGCTGCATGCCCGGCGCTGGCTCGAAGTGTTGGATCCCGAGCACACGCTGTGGTCGCCCGGCGGCGTGCTGCAGCTCGCGCCCACCGAGCGCGAGACGCGCCGCCAGGCCCGCTTTCTCGCCAACCATCCGCTGCCGGAGAGCGTGGTACGCGCGGTCGACGCCGCCGAGGCCGGCCGGCTCGCCGGGCTGGCGCTGCCCCACGGCGGCCTCGGCCTGTCCCACGGGGGGCTCTATTATCCGCAGGCCGGCTGGGTGCGCCCGGATGCCCTGTGCCGCCGTCTGGCGGCAAGCGCCGGAGTGAGCGTTTACCGGGGCGAGGTCCGCGAGCTCTCGCCCATCGCGGGTCACGACGGCGAGAACAGCGCCGGCTGGCGGCTGACGCTGGCCGGCGACGACAGCGCCGCCCTCGCGGTCGACACTCTCGAGATCGACCAAGTGGTGATCGCCGCAGCCACTGCCTCCAACGGTTTCGCCCAGACCGCCGCCCTGCCCCTGCAGCCGGTGCGCGGCCAGATCTCGCGGCTCACGCTGCCGAGCGGCGCTCCCGCGCCGGCGCGGGTCATCTGCGCCGGCGGCTACGCCATGCCGCCGCTGGACGGCACATTGACCTTCGGCGCCAGCTTCGCCCCCAACGACGCCGACGCGGCGACCCGCGAGGCGGATCATGCCGCCAACCTCGAGGAGCTCGAGCGCACCCTGCCCGGCTATCCCGCCGCGCTGGCCGATGCCGGCGTCGATCTCTCGCCGGCGGCGCTGGACGGCCGCGCCGCGGTGCGCGCCGCCAGCCCCGACAAGTCGCCCTACGCCGGCCCGGTGCCCGACGCCGAGGCCTGGCGCCGCGACTATGCCGCCATGGCCAAGGACGCCACCCGCGCGCCGGAACGGCCCGGGCGCCATCATCCGGGGCTGTGGATCAGCGCCGCCCACGGCTCACGCGGTCTTTCCAGCGCGCCGCTGTGCGCCGAGCTGATCGCCTCGCGTATCTGCGACGAGCCGCTGCCACTCGAGGCACCGCTGGCCGATCACCTGCATCCCGGGCGGCGCGTCATCCGCGATCTGATTCGTGGACATTAGACAGACCCTCGCTGACTTGATCTGGCGCCGGGCCCATATGACGGCTTGCTGATAGGCTGTCAACAAGGGAGCCGGCGGGGAGACCGGGGATGCGAGGCAGGCCATGGCGGGAAAGGCAGCGGTGCCAGCGAGCCGGCGGGCTTGCCCTGCTGCTGATGCTTCCCCTGCTCGGCGGCTGCGGCGACACGCCCGCCGGCCTGCCGGGCAGCCTGGAGTGGGACCGCCTGGCGCTGCCCGCCGAGGCCTCCGAGCCGGTGCGCCGCTGGGCCGTCGACGAAGGGCAGCGCGTAGCGGCGGATCAGGTTCTGCTGGAGCTCGACGGCCGGCGGCTCGAGGCACAGCTGGCCGCCGCCGAAAGCGAGCTCGCCGAGGCCGAGGCCGGCCTTGCCGAGCTGCGCCATGGCCCACGCGCCGAAACGCTGGCCGCGGCCAGCGCCGAACTGGCGCGGGCACGGGCCGAGGCCGGGCTGGCCGAGCTCTCCTTCCGACGCCAGCAGGCGCTGTTCGAGCGGCGCGCGGTGTCCGAGGACGCCCTGGATGCCGCGCGGGCCGAGCGCGACCGGCGCCGCGCCGAGTCGGCAGAAGCCGAGGCGCGGCTGGCGGAGCTCGAGGCCGGCACCCGCCGGGAGCGCCTCGATCAGGCCGAGGCGGCGGCGGCCAGGGCCCGTCACCGCGTCGAGTCTCTGGCCGTGGATCGCGAGCGTCTGGTGGTGCGCGCGCCGCGCCCCGGCCGGGTCGACGCCCTGCCCTTCCTGCCCGGCGATCAGCCCCCCGCCGGTGCGACCCTGGTCAGCCTGCTGGTCGGCGAGGCGCCCTACGCACGCTTCTTCGTCCCCGCCGGGCAACGCGCCAACCTGGCCGTCGGCGATGCCCTGATCGTGCACGTCGAAGGCCTCGCCGAGCCCTTCGAGGCCACCCTGGAGCACATCCGCCGCGAGCCGGCCTTCACGCCCTTCTATGCGCTGAGCGGCGAGGACGCCAGCCGCCTGGTGTATCGCGCCGAAGCACGGCTCTCGGGCGAACGGGCCGGCACCCTGCCGGCCGGGCTACCGGTGCGCGTGGAGATCGTCGATGAACGCGACCGCTGAGTCGACGGTGATCCGCACCCGAGGGCTGAGCAAGCGCTTCGGCGAGACGCTCGCGGTCGAGGCCCTCGACCTGGCCGTGGCCCGCGGTGAGGTCTACGGCTTTCTCGGCCCCAACGGCTCGGGAAAATCGACCACCCTGCGCATGCTGTGCGGCCTGCTGCGCCCAAGCGCCGGCGACATCGAAGTGCTCGGCCACCGCCTGCCCGAAGAGGCCGAAGCGCTCAAGCGGCGGCTGGGCTACATGACCCAGAGCTTCTCGCTGTATCGCGACCTGAGCGTCGCCGAGAACCTGGCCTTCCTGGCCGCGGTGCACGAGCTGCCACGGCGCGAGGCCCGCAAGCGCCGCGAGGAACTGCTGGCGCGCTACCGGCTGGAGCGATTCCGCGACCGCCTGGCGGGCACCCTGAGCGGCGGCGAGCGCCAGCGCCTGGCGCTCGCCGGGGCCGTGCTGCATCGCCCCGACCTGCTGCTGCTGGACGAGCCCACCAGCGCCGTGGACCCGCAGTCGCGGCGCGACTTCTGGGAATCGCTCTTCGAACTCGCCGATGCCGGCACCAGCGTGCTGGTCTCCACCCACTACATGGACGAGGCGGAACGCTGCACCCGGCTGGCGATCCTCGACCGCGGCCGGCTGGTCGCCGACGACACCCCAAGGGCGCTGATGGCGGCGCTGCCGGGCCGGCCGCTGCGCGTCGAGGTCGAACGTCCGCGGGCGGCCCGTCGCCTGCTGGAATCGGCCCCCGGCGTGCGCGAGGTCGCCCAGATCGGCGCCGCGCTGCGCCTGCTGGTGGACGAACGCGCCACGCCGGAGGCGATCGCCGAACGCCTGAAGGAAGCCGGCGTCGAGGCCCGGGTCACCCCGGAGACGGCGACTCTCGAGGACGTCTTCGTGGCCGCCACCCGCCGCCAGCGGGAGCCCGCATCATGAAGGCGCAACGCCTGCTGGCCATCGTGCTCAAGGAACTGCGACAGCTGCGCCGCGACCGGCTGACCTTCGCCATGATCGTCGGCATCCCGGTGATGCAGCTGGTGCTGTTCGGCTACGCCATCAACCTGGACGTGCGCCACCTGCAGGCGGTCGTCGTCGACGAGGCCGATACGGCACGCTCGCGGGAGCTGGTCGCCCAGCTCGAGGCCACCCAGGTGATCGACGTGGCCGCGCGGGCGGCCTCGCCCGGCGAGGTGGAGACGCTGCTGCGCCGCGGCGAGGTGGACGTGGGGCTGGTGCTGCCCGACGACCTCGAGACGCGGCTCGAGCGCGGCGACCGCCCGGCCGTCCAACTGATCGTCGATGGCGCCGATCCGGCCGTGCAGGCCGCGGCCCGCCAGCTGGTTCGCTTTCCGGTGCCGGACGCCGCAGGCTGGACGGCGCGGGTCGAGCCCATCGAGACGGTAAACTTCTACAACCCCGAGCGACGTGCGCCGATCAATACCGTGCCGGGGCTGATCGGCGTGATCCTGACCATGACGCTGGTGCTGTTCACCGCCATCGCCCTGGTCCGCGAGCGCGAGAACGGCAACCTGGAGATGCTGATCGCCACGCCGGTGACGCCCTGGGAGCTGACGCTCGGCAAGGTACTGCCGTTCGTCGGCATCGGCCTGGTGCAGGTGACGGTGGTGCTGGGGCTCGGCCGTGGGCTGTTCGACGTGCCGGTGCGCGGCTCGCTGCTCGACCTCTACCTGGCCTCGCTGCTGTTCATCCTTGCCAGCCTGTCGCTGGGCATCTTCCTCTCGACCCTGGCACGCAGCCAGTTCCAGGCCATGCAGATGGCGATCTTCACCTTCCTGCCGCAGATCCTGCTCTCGGGCTTCATGTTTCCCTTCGCCGGCATGCCGCTGGCGGCCCGCTGGTTCGCCGAGCTGCTGCCGCTGACCCACTTCCTGCGCCTGGTGCGCGGCATCATGCTGCGCGACGCGGCGCTGCTCGAGCTATGGCCGGCGCTGGCCGCCCTGGCGGTGTTCACCGCCATCCTGCTGGTGATGGCGGTGGGGCGCATGCACAAGCGACTGGATTAGGCGCGACAAGGGAGACGAGCGCCGAGGGCAAGTCGTAGCGAGGGTTCTTTATTCACACATCAGGCCGAGAGCCGCCGCAGCAGGAACACCAGCGGCACGCTGACCAGGTAGATCATGCCCATCCACAGGAAGATGTCGTTGAAGGCCAGCACCTGGGCCTGTTGCATGACCCGCTGCACCAGCATGCCGATCGCCGCCTGGTGGGCGTCGGGCACCGAACCGGCGAGCATCGCCTCGTACTTGGCGATCTCGGTGCCCACCACCTCGCGGCCGGCGTCGATCGCCGGGATCAGCTGATTCCAGTGGAAGTCCTCGCGCACATCGCGCACCGTGTCGAGCAGCGCCAGGCCCATGGCGCCGCCGAGGTTGCGCATCACGTTGAACAGCCCGCTGGCGTTGCCCACCTCGTTGGCCGGCAGGGTGCCGAGCGCGATTCGCGAGGCCGGGATGATGCACATGATCAGCCCCATGCCGCGTACGATCTGCGGCAGGCAGAACTGCCAGAATCCCGACTCCACGGTGAGGTTGGCGTTCATCATGGTGCCGATGCCGACCAGTAAAAGGCCGAAGAACAGCAGCACCCGCAGGTCGAGGCGGTTGGACAGCTGGCCGACCAGCGGTGCGCAGCAGAACATGGTCAGCCCGGTGACGAACATCACCTGGCCGATCTGCAGGCTCGAATAGCCGCGCACGTAGCCGAAGAACAGCGGCATCAGGTAGACCAGCCCGTAGAGGGCGATGCCGATGATGAAGCCCATGCCGGCACCGATCGCGAAGTTGCGGTTGGCGAAGGCGTGCAGGTCGACGATCGGATGGTCATGGCGCAGCGTGCGGGCGAAGAACCAGATGCCGGCCAGCACGCAGACGAGGGTGGTGATCAGGATGAGATCGCTGGCGAACCAGTCGTCGCCGGGGCCTTCCTCGAGCACGAACTCCAGCGAGCCCAGGAACACCGCGATCAGCCCCAGGCCGATCAGGTCCAGTCGCTTGGCCAGGCCGTGATCGGCCTTGTCGATGTCGAGGAAGGTCCAGGCCGCCCAGCACACCAGCACGCCGGGGATCACGTTGGCCAGGAACAGCCAGTGCCAGCTCAGCGACTCGGTGACGAAGCCGCCCACCGTGGGCCCGACCGACGGCGCCATGGTCACCACCATGCCGATCACCGCCTGCACGCTGCCCATCACCCGGCGCGGGAAGATCGAGAAGCTCACCGCCTGGGTGATCGGAATCATCGCCCCGCCGGCGAAGCCCTGGATGGCGCGCAGCACGATCAGCTGCTCAATGGAGCCGGCCAGCGCGCAGCCCAGGCTCGCCAGGGTGAAGCCGGCGCAGGAGAGCGTGAAGGCGACCCGGGTCGAGAGGATGCGCATCAGCAGGCCCGACAGCGGAATCATCACGATCTCGGCGATCAGGTACGACGTCTGCACCCAGGAGATCTGGTCCTCGCTGGCCGAGAGGCCCGACTGGATCTCGTTGAGCGAGCTGGCGACGATCTGGATGTCGAGAATCGCCATGAACATGCCGAACACCGCGGCGATGAAGCCGATCCGCTGCGGCCAGGGCGGCATGTCATCGGGCCGGGCGCCGGCAGCGGCCGCGTCGCTCACGAGCCGCTCCCGGCCTCGGCCACCTCGCCGGCATCGGCGACCCGCTGCTCGCGCTCATGCTCGGGATCGAGGTCACGGGTATCGACCTCGGGCACCGCAGAGAGCCCGGCGCGCAGGCGCCCCAGCGCCTCTTCGGGGCTGGTGACACGGATCTTCACCGGCACCCGCTGGACGATCTTGTTGAAGTTGCCCGTAGCGTTGTCCTGGGGCAGCAGGCTGAACTCGGTGCCGGTCCCCGGGGACAAGCTGTCGACCACGCCGTGGTAGGTGATGTCCGGATAGGCGTCGAGGTGCACCTCGACCGGCTGGCCCACGCGCATGCGCTCGAGCTGGGTTTCCTTGAAGTTGGCCGCCACGTAAGCCGACTCGATGGGCACCAGCTGCAGCAGCGTCAGCGACGGCTGCGCCAGGGTGCCGGCCTCCACGGTGAGGTTGCCGACCACGCCGTCGCGCGGCGCCAGCAGCCGGGTCTTGTCGAGCTGGTGGCGGGCATAGGCCAGGTCGGCGGCCGCGGCGTCGCGATTGGCCTCGGCCTGGCCGACCTCGGATTCGGCCACCGCCAGCTGACGGCGCGCCGAGACCAGCGCCGCCTGGCTCTCGGCGAGGCTGGCCTCGGCGACGCGCAGCGCGGCCTGGTCGTCCTCGCGCTGCTGGCGCGAGGCGTAGTTGCGCGCCACCAGCGAATCGGAGCGTTCGAGATGCTGCCGGGCCTGTTCGACGTCCGCCTCGGCGGCCTGAACCTGGGCCTCGGCCTGGTCGATCGCCGCCCGCTGCAGGGCCACCTGCCGCTGGGCCTGAACGATGGCGGCCGCGGCCACCGCCTGCTGGGCTGCGGCCTGGCTGACCCGATCCTGGTAGCTCTCGTCGTCCAGACGCACCAGCAGGTCACCCTCTTGCACGCGCTGGTTGTCGTCCACCGCCACCTCGACGACCCGCGCCGAGAGCTCGGCTCGCACCGCCACGCTGTCGGTGCGCACGTAGGCATTGTCGGTCTCCTCGAGGAAACGCCCGACCTGCCACCAGCCGATGGCCCACCAGGCCAATGCCGCCAGCGCGACGAGCGCGCCCAGCCCGGCGATGATCCTGCCGCGCGACCGGCGTCCGCTGCCGGCTCCCGTTTTCGCGACCTTCTTGCCGTCCGATGCCATGAACTCTCCTCGCTGGTTGGCGACCCGGCGACGCTGGCCACCGGTGGTGAACCACAAGTGTAATGAATGCTACACTACATGACCACCGTGATCGCTCGCCGGATCCGCGAGCACGATACAATGGTGTCCCCCTTCACCGATCACAGGAGCCCCGATGCGCCGCCATGCCCCTGACGACGCTCCCCTCACGCCGCGCGGGGTGGCGCGTCGCGAACGCCTGCTCGACGCCGCCCGCGACGTTTTCCTCGAGCAGGGCTATGCCGCGGCCAGCGTCAACGAGGTAGTGGCCCGGGCCGGCGGCTCGCTGGCCACCCTGTACAAGCAATTCGGTAACAAGGAGGGGCTGTTCACGGCGGCCATGGAGCGCCATGTGGCCACCGCCTGGGAGGTCCTTGAAGCCGGGCAACGCGAGCATCAGGCCCCTGAGGAGGTGCTGTACGAGCTGGGCCGACGCATGCTGTCGCTGGTGTTCGAGCCGGGCGTGATCCGCCTGGTGCGCGGACTCGCCTTCGAAGCCGAGCGGGTGCCCGAGCTCGGCGAACTGTTCCTGTCCCGCGGCCCTGACCGCACCCGCCAGGCGCTGGCCGACTACCTGGCCGACCAGGTCGCCCGGGGCCGGCTGTCCCTGGAGGACCCGCGCGAGGCGGCAGGCATGTTCATGGGCATGCTGCTCGGCGAGTGGCACATCGACGCCCTGCTGGGACGCTGCCTGGATCTCGGCCCGGTGCAGTGCGAGGCTCGGGCGCGCCACTGCACGGCGGTGTTCCTGTCCGGCGCATCGGCCTGAGCCCTCGCCGTCGCCTTTGCCTTAGTCCTGGCGTCAGCCTTCGGCGGCCAGGGCCTCGAGCGCTTCAAGGTCGAGGCAACGGTAGGTGAAGGAGGGGCGACCCACCTGGCCATAATGGAAGGATTCGTCGAGCAGTGCGATCTCGGCCAGGTACTTGAGATACTTGCGCACCGAGACCCGCGACATGCCGGTGGCGGAGAGCAGCGCCTCGGTGGTGAAGGTCGCCTCGTCGAGGGCCAGAATGGCCTGCGCCACGCGAGCCAGGGTCGGCACGGTCAAGCCCTTGGGCAGGTCGCCGGCACGGCGCGGTACGCTCGGTGCGGCGGGCTGGAACAGCCGGTCGATATCGCGCTGGGCGATGCGTCCCGGCAGTTCGGCCAATGCCTCGCGTGCCTGGCGACAGGCCAGCACGGCGTCGCGGAAACGCTCGAAGGTGAACGGCTTGACCAGGTAATCGCTGACGCCCAGCCGCCGCGCAGTGCGCACCGTGGCCAGCTCCGATGCAGCGGTGATCAGCACCGTCTCGATGTCGCGGCCGCTGCGCTGCAGGTGACGGAGCACTTCCAGGCCACTGCGGCTGCCCAAGTAGACGTCGAGCAGCACCAGGTCGACCGCCTCGCGCTCGAGCACCTCGATGGCCGTCGGCACGCTCTCGCACTGGGCGACCAGCCGCAGATCGTCCAGCCGGTTGAGATACTCGACGTTGAGGCGCATGACCATGGGGTCGTCCTCGACGATCAGCACGCGCATCATCCTTCTCCCTCGTCGCTCACGGGGCCCTGGGGCCAGGGCAGCTCGACCTCGAACAGGGTGCCGCGCCCGGCCTCGCTGTAGACTGCCAGACGGCCGCCGCCGGCCTCGACCCGCTCGCGCACCGCGGCGAGCCCGAGACCGCGCCGCTGGCCCTTGGTCGACACGCCCGGCTCGAACAGTCGCGCGCGCACCGCCTCGTCGATGCCATCGCCGGTGTCCTGCACGTGCAAGGATACCAGTTCCTCGTCGACGTCCAGCGTCAGGGTCACCCGCCGCTCGTCGCGTCCCTCGACGGCCTCGAAGGCATTCTCCAGCAGGTTGCCGAGCACGCTGACCAGGGTATGCGCCAGCGTCGCCTCGTGCAGCTCGGGCAGCGGAGCATCGAGCAGCACTTCGAGTTCGATGCCGCGCTCGCGAGCCTCGCTGCGCTTGCCAAGCAGGAAGCCCGCCAGCACCGGGTCCTTGACGCCTTCCACCAGCGCCATGCCGGGCATGACCCGATGATCGGCCAGTTCGCCCAGATAGCCGCGCAGACGGGCGAGCTCGCCCATCTGCGCCAGTCCCAGCATGACATGACGCTGGTTCTTGAACTCGTGGGTGGCGGCGCGCAGCGCCTCGGCGTAGCGGCTGACCCCGGTGAGCTGCTCGGCCAGGGCATTGACCTCGCTCTTGTCACGGAAGGTGGCGATCGCGCCGATGACCCGGCCCCGATGGCGGATCGGCAGGCGATTGGCGAGCACCAGTTGGCCGTTGAGATCGAGTTCGCGATCCAGCACTTGTTCGTCGCCGGCGCCGCCATCGGCCAGCACCTCGGGCAGGCCGCTGTTTGGCAGGTAGTCGGCCACCGCCGCGCCCGGCGTCGGCGCCTCCAGCCCGGCCTCGGCCAGCAGCCGGCGGGCGGCCGGATTGACCAGGGTGATTCGCGCCTCGCGGTCGACCGCCAGGAGGCCCTCGTGTACCGAGGCCAGCATCGCCTGGCGCTCCTCGACCAGCCGTGCGATCTGGTGCGGCTCCAAGCCCAGCAGCACGCGCTTGATCGTGCGCGACAGGGCGCGCGCGCCCAGCCCGCCGACGACCATCAGCGCCAACACGCCGAGGATCACGTCGCGCCGGTTGTCAGCCAGCAGCGGCGCCAGCGACGTCAGGGTCACGCCCACCGACACCGCGCCGACCACCTCGCCGTCCGCTGCGCGTACCGGGGCGAAGCCACGGATGCTGGTGCCCAGGGTGCCCTGGGCCCGCGAGTGATAGGCCTCGCCGGCCAGCGCACGGCCCTCGTCGCCGCCCTGGAAGTGACGGCCGATACGCTCGCGATCCGGGTGCGTCAGGCGGATCGAGCCGCTATCCATCACCACGATGAAATCGACGCCAAGCGCCTGGCGCAGGCCGTCGATGCGCGCCTGCAGGTCACTGTCGGCGCCAGGCAGTTCCTCGATCAGCGCCGCCTGGACCTCCGGCTCCGCGGCCAGCGTCCGCGCCAGATCGGTGACGCGGGTGGCCTGGGCTTCCTCCAGGGTGTCGCGCAGCTGAGCGGTGAACAGCCACAGCGCCAGTCCCAGCGAGAGCACCACCATCACCGCGATCAGCAACGAGATCCAGGTGTTCAGGCGAAGACGAGGCATGGCGAGGGCTCCAGCGGAATCGAGCGAAAAGGATTGATGGCCGGAATTCGACCTTGGTGGCATTCCCTACACGGCGGCGGTGTGCCGTCAAGCGAGCCGCCGTTTTCATTAGTTTCGGAACGCTTTAATAAATTGCGCAATCTTGGCGCCAAGGATGGCGCGCCTATGCTCGATGCCAGCCCTTCGCCCGTGGCGATCAAGCCGCCAGGGCAAAGTTTCGAACAACGATGTCCCGCGCCCCCGCGCGGGATCGAATCCCCAAGGAGAGCTCCCGTGAGTCAATCTCTGACGGACACCGTCGCGACACCGTCCGCGACATCGAGCGGCTGGCTCGCCCAGCGCATCTTCGGCATGCCGCTGCCGTTCTTCGCCCTCGCCCTGACGGTGATGGTGGCGGCGATCGCCACCGACAGCCTGCCCACCGGCATGATCGGCGCCCTGCTGGTGATGATGCTGCTCGGCGAACTGCTGGGCTTCATCGGCGACCGCCTGCCGGTCGTCAAGACCTACCTCGGGGGCGGCGCCATCCTGGCGATCTTCGGCGCGGCCGCCTTCGTCTACCTCGGCTGGCTGCCGGCTCCGGTGGTCGACAACGTCACCACCTTCATGAAGGGCGGCGGTTTCCTCAACTTCTACATCGCCGCGCTGATCACCGGCAGCATCCTGGGCATGGATTCCAGGGTTCTGGTCAAGGTCGGCTCCCGCTATGCGCTGCCGCTGTGCTGCGCGGTGCTCGGCGCCTCGCTGTTCGCCGTGGCCATGGGAGCCCTGCTGGGCTTCTCGGCCCAGGACGCGGTGGTGGTGATCGCCATGCCGATCCTCGGCGGCGGCATGGGCGCCGGCGCGGTGCCGATGAGCCAGATCTACGAGCAGCTGCTGGGCCAGCCGGCCAGCTACTACATCTCGATCCTGGTGCCGGCCCTGGCGCTGGGCAATGTCTTCGCGATCATCATCGCCGGCCTGCTCAACGGCCTGGGCCAGCGTTTCCCGGGGCTGACCGGCAACGGCCAGATGATGCCCGGCGTCGACGTCGAGGAACCCGAGCACAGGCTCGACCTGGGCAAGCTGGGCGTGGGCGTGGTCGCCGCCCTGACGCTGTTCACCGCCGGCCAGATCCTCGGCACCTTCATTCCCCTGCATCCCTATGCGCTGATGATCGTGCTGGTCGCGGTCCTCAAGGTGTGCGACGTGCTGCCGGCATCGGTCACCGAGTCCGCCGCCCAGTGGTTCCAGTTCGTCGCCCGCAACTGGACCTTCGCCCTGCTATTCGGCATCGGCATCGCCTACACCGACCTCGGCCAGGTGATCGATGCCATCTCGCTGACTTACGTGATGATCGTCTTCGCCGTGGTCGCCGGCGCGGCCTTCGGCGCCGGCCTGGTCGGCAAGCTGGTGGGCTTCTACCCCATCGAGTCGGCGATCACCGCCGGGCTGTGCATGGCCAACATGGGCGGCACCGGTGACGTGGCGGTACTCTCCGCGGCGCGCCGCATGTCGCTGATGCCCTTCGCACAGATCTCCTCGCGCCTCGGCGGCGCCCTGATCCTGCTGATCTCCAGCGTGGTGGTACCGCTGCTGTTCGCCTGAGGCGAACCTCACGCCAACGACAACGGCGCCCCTCGGGGCGCCGTTTGCGTTCGAGCACTCGACTCGCGGGATCAACCTTCCTCTTCGTCGTCGGCCAGATCCCGTCCGAAGGCCCGCCACTGGGCCAGGGTCATCACCTCGGTGGTCTCGGTCTCGAGATCGTGAGCGATGAGCAGCTCGCCGCGCTCCAGCTGGCGCTTGAGCTCGCCGACCCAGCCGTCCATGCCCTCGCCAGTATCGGTGGTGTCGTAACCCTGACGGGTGACGAAGGCTTCCAGCAGGCCATCCAGGGTCTCTCCCGGCAGCATGCGGTAGGGCACCTCGATAAAGCGATCGCCAATCATGCGTTTTCCTCCTGCGTGTCCTGATCGGAACGGCCACTTTCCCATCCCGCCAGGCGCTCGATGAAGGTCGCCTCGTCGATCACCTCGACGCCGAGCTGCTCGGCCTTGGTCAGCTTGCTGCCGGCGGCCTCGCCGGCCACCAGGCAGGCGGTCTTCTTCGACACGCTGCCGGAGACCTTGGCGCCCAGCGCCTGGAGCCGCGCCTTGCCCTGGTCACGGGTCATGCTCTCCATGGTGCCGGTGAGCACCCAGGTCTGACCCTCGAGCGGCGTAGGCCCGACCTCTACCTCGGTTTCCTCCCAGCGCAGCCCAGCGTCGATCAGCGCCTGGATCGTCTCGCGGTTGTGCGGCTGCTGGAAGAAGGTATGTACGTGGGCAGCGACGATGGGCCCGACGTCATCCACCGCTTCCAGCGCCTCGCGGTCGGCCGCCATCAGCGCCTCGAGGGTGCCGAAGTGGCGCGCCAGGTTGGCGGCGGTGGCCTCGCCCACTTCACGGATGCCGAGCGCGTAGATGAAGCGCGAGAGCGTGGTCGCCTTGGCCTTCTCCAGCGCCGCCACCAGGTTCTCGGAGGATTTCTCGCCCATGCGCGGCAGCGTGGCCAGGCGCTCGGCCTCGAGGGCAAACAGGTCCGCCGGGGTCTTCACCCAGTCGCGCTCGACGAGCCCGTCGATCAGCTTCTCGCCCAGCCCCTCGATGTCCAACGCCCGGCGCGAGGCGAAGTGCTTGAGCGCCTCCTTGCGCTGGGCGGCGCAATAGAGCCCGCCCGAGCAGCGCGCCACGGCCTCGTCCTCGAGACGTTCGATCTGCGAGTCGCAGACCGGGCAGCGCTGGGGGAAGACGATCTCCCGGGCATCTTCCGGGCGCTCGTCGAGCTGGACGCGTACCACCTGGGGGATGACGTCGCCGGCCCGGCGCACGGCCACGGTGTCGCCGATCATCACCCCGAGCCGCGCGATCTCGTCGGCGTTGTGCAGGGTCGCGTTGGAGACCGTGACGCCGGCCACCGAGACCGGTTCGAGGCGCGCCACCGGGGTGATGGCGCCGGTGCGGCCGACCTGAAACTCGACGTCATTGAGCCGCGTGACCTGTTCCTGGGCGGGAAACTTGAAGGCGATCGCCCAGCGCGGCGCCCGGGCCACGAAGCCCAGCTCGCGCTGCAGGCGCAGGTCGTCGACCTTGATCACCGCGCCGTCGATGTCGTAACCGAGCCCGTCGCGCTTTTCGCCGAGCCGGCGGCAGTAGTCGATGATGCCTTCGGCACCGTGGACGACCTCGAACTCGGCATTGACCCGGAATCCCCACTCGCGAAGCAGCGCCATCTGCTCGCTGTGGGTCGAGGTATCGATATTGGCGAGACTCGCCATATCCTGGCTAACCAGCTGATAGGCGGTAAATTCCAGCGGTCGGGTGGCGGTGACTCGCGGGTCGAGCTGACGCAGGCTGCCGGCCGCGGCGTTGCGCGGATTGGCGAAGACCTTGGTGTCTTCCGCACGTGCCCGTTCGTTCATGGCCTCGAACTCGGCATGGCGCATGGTGACCTCGCCGCGAACCTCCAGCCGCTCGGGCCACTCCTTATCTTTCAACTTCTTTGGCAAGCCGCGCAGCTTCAGCGGTATCGACTTCAGGGTCCGCAGGTTGGAGGTGATGCCCTCGCCGGTGCGTCCATCGCCCCGGGTCACGCCGACGGCCAGCTCGCCGCGCTCGTAGACCAGCGACACGGCGGCGCCATCGAGCTTGGGCTCGCAGCAGAAGACCAACTCGTCGGCATTGGTCTCCAGCCGATCGGCGACCCGTTTGGCGAAAGCCGAAAGCTCCTCCTCGTCGAAGGCGTTGTTCAGCGACAGCATCGGCTCTGCGTGCTGGATCTCGGGAAAGCCTTCCGCGGGGGCTGCGCCGACCCGCTGGGTGGGCGAGTCGGGCGTCTCCAGCTCGGGATGCTCGGCCTCGATCTCCTGCAGCCGACGCAGCCGACGGTCATAGTCGGCGTCGGTCATGCGCGGCTCGTCGAGCACGTAGTAACGGTAGTTGGCGTCCTCGAGCTCGGCGCGCAGGCGCGCCGCCTCGTCCTCAATCGTGGGGTCGGGGTGGGTCATGTCATCCGTGTCTCGATCAATAGCGAAAGCTCGAAGCTCGAAGCTCGAAGCTCGAAGCTCGAAGCTCGAAGCTCGAAGCTCGAAGCTCGAAGCTCGAAGCTCGAAGCTCGAAGCTCGAAGCTCGAAGCCAGCATAATCCCCTAGCTTACCAAAGCAGCAACCCCCGTGGGGTGACCTCACGGGGGTTGCTCTTCTCTTCCAGCTTACGGCTTTAGTTGACCTGATAGCGATGCAGACGATGGCGCCGCTCGAACTCCTGCACGCGCTGGCGAGCAAACTCGACGGTCTGCGCGGTCATCACGCTCATGTTCTCGTCTTTCAGCTCGCCGCCCAGGTGACGGACGATGACCATCGCGGTCTCGACCATGGCCTCGAAGGCCGCCGACGTGTCGGAGGCCCCCGGCAGCGGCATCAGCAGGGTGATGCCCGGGGTGAGGAAATCGTCCATGGCCTCGATGGGGAAGGTCCCCGGCTTGACCACGTTGACCATCGAGAACTGCAGGGCACTGCCCGGATCCTCGGTCTCGAAGCGATGGAAGATACCCATGTCGCGACTGTAACGCAGGCCACAGGCCAGCATCAGGTCGAGCAGTGCGGTGCCGGAGAACCCCTCCTCACCGCGCGCCATGACGCTGATCACGATCAGCTCCTCGGCCTCGCCCAGGGTGTCACGGGCATGATCGGCGTCGACGTCGTGACGCAGCGCCTTCTCGAGCACCGGGTGAGCACGCACCACGTCGTCTTCTTGGGGCGGAGGGCTCGACGATTCGGCGGAGGCCTCGCGGCGGGGAGCGAACAGCGGATCGTTCTCCTCGAGCTCGGCCGCCTGGCGACGCTCGACCTCGTGCGCGCGGGCCTCGGCCTCACGCTGCTGACGAGCCACTTCCTCGGCTTGCTGCGCCTCGCGGGCGGCCTGTTCGCGCTTCACTTTCTCGGCCTGCCGCGCCTCGCGGGCAGCCTGTTCACGCTTCGCCTTCTCGGCTTTCTCCTGCTCACGGCGGGCACGCTTCTGATCGCGTCGTTCCGCGAGATTCTTCTGCAGGGAGGCCCCGAAGCGCTGCACCGAGGAGCCGACCCGCCGGGAGCCGCTCTTCAGGGAGTCGCCCATGCCTTCCAGGTCGACCAGCCGATAATGCTCCTCATCGTAGCCATCGTGATCGGCGGGGTCGGCTACCAGCGGTTCAGGCGCGTCTGCCTCGGGCCGTTCGGCGTCATCGCCGAGGGCGGGCTCGCGACGCGCCGCGTCGTTCGGGGGAGCCTCCGCCGGCGCAGGCCGGCCGGCATCGGCGGACGGGCGCGCCTCTGCCGCGTCCGCGACGCGCGCATGAGCGGACGCCACGTCCTGCTCTTCCCGGTGCCGGGCCGCGAACGGGCGCTCGCTCTCACGCAACGGCCTGTCTTCCGCCTGTCGCTGGACCTTGGGAGGCAGCGACTCGGCCGACTCCTGATCGCCCTGCTGCCGGCGGAATTCCGACAGTATGCGAGACGGGCCAGGGTGATCCTGGCGCTGGAGCTTGGGCTTGGGCTGTACGCCTCGCTCGTCCGCCGGCCTGACGACTCGCGCCCCTCCGTTGGGCAGCTCCCAGTTGATTTCGGCCTCGCGGGCCACTGCTTCGGGGTCCTCATCGGGGCCCTGGGCATCGTGTCCGGCCTGGTCGAGGCGCGGGACAAGACGCTGGCGCTGCAGGCGACGCACGCCGTCGATGACGATCAACGTCACCAGCGCCAGCCCCAGAATGATCAGCCACTCTCTTAGTTCCATGGGTCGTCATGCCTTTTTGCTAAGGCGCCATGCCTGATGGTTGTCCGTCAACAGCATAGCGCGATTGCCCGAAAAAGGACCAATTATTTTGGTTGTCAAGTCCGCTCTTTTTTAACGGAACTCGCACCGGTCCTCTGCAATCGCCCTGCGAAAATCCCTTCATATACGTGCAATGCAACATCGCTTTCTTCCTTGTTAACCCTTTTGCCGTTGGCGTTCAAGCCCATCAGGCCTCGGCCAGGGCCGCCGCCTCATCGACGCCCACCGCCACCAGACGCGACACCCCCGGCTCCTGCATGGTCACACCCATCAATCGTTCCGAGGCTTCCATCGCAATCTTGTTGTGGGTGATATAGATGAACTGTACCGAGTCCGACATCTCCTTCACCAGCTTCGCATAGCGTCCCACGTTGGCATCATCGAGCGGGGCATCCACCTCGTCGAGCATGCAGAAGGGAGCCGGATTGAGCTGGAAGATGGCGAATACCATGGACAACGCGGTGAGGGCCTTTTCTCCCCCCGAGAGCAAATGAATGGTGCTGTTCTTCTTGCCGGGGGGGCGAGCCATGATAGCCACCCCGGTCTCCAGCAAATCCTCGCCGGTCAGGGTCAACCATGCGGTCCCGCCACCGAAGACCTTGGGGAAAAGCGTCTGCAGACCGCTATTGACTCGCTCGAAGGTGTCGCGGAAGCGCGTGCGGGTTTCCTGGTCGATACGCCGAATCGCCCGGTCCAGGGTCTCCAGCGCCTCGCTGAGCTCGCGATGCTGCGCCTCCAGGTAGTCGCGCCGCTCGGCCTGCTGGTCGTACTCCTCGATGGCCGCCAGGTTGATGGCCCCCAGCCGGCGAATGCGTTCGCCGACCTCCTCCAGACGGGTCTGCCAGGCCGACTCGGTGGCATTGGGATCGAGGCCTTCGGTCAGGGCCGTCGCGTCGTGACCCAGCTCGCGCAGCTGCTCGTCCTGGGTCTCGGCCTTGAGCGCCAGCGCCTGGACCTGCATGCGCGACTCCTGCAGCCGCTCGCGAATGCCCTCGAGCTGGCGTTCGTGCCCCTGGCGAGCCTGCTCGTCCTCGCGCAGCCGCTCCACCAGACCGGCGGCCCGGGAGCGCGCCGCGTTGAGCTCGCGCTCCTCCCGCTCGCGCCGGTGCAGTAGCTCCTCGAGGCGCTCGCGGCGCTCCTCGTCGGGTTCGAAGAGCCCCTCTCGGGCCTCTTCGAGCTCGGCACAGCGCTGTTCGAGACGCTCGCGCGCCTCCCCGGAACGCCCCTGCTGCTCGGCCAGGCCGGCCCGTTCGGTGGTCAGCCGCTGGTGTTCCAGCGCCAGCCGCTGGGCCTGCTCGGCCAGCGGACGCTGCTGGGAGCGCAGCTGGGCCAGCCGCTCGCGGGCCTGCTGACGAGACCGCTCCAGGCGCTCGCGGGTCTCGGCGCCTTCCTCCAGACGGGCCATGGCCGCCTGCCAGTGCTCGCGGGTCTCCCCGATGGCCAGGCGCGTTTCCTCGGCGGACTCGGCCAGCCCCTCGAGCTCTTCGCCGAGTTCATCGGCGCGGCCCTGAAGATGCTCGAGCCGACTGGCCAGGCCGCTGTCCTGTACCGCCAGCTGCTGACGCTGCTGCTCGAGGTCACGCTCCTCGAGGCGCAGTGTCTCAAGCCCTTCCTCGGCCCGCTCGACGCGTTCGGCGGCCTCGGCGAGGCGCTCTTCCTGGGTTTCGAGACGCGCCTCCACCTCGGCGAGCTCCTCGCGGACCTCCGCCTCGCGGCGGCGGCTGACCAGCAGCGCATCGGGGCCCTCGTCCTGGCCGCGGTGGCGCGCCCAGCCGTCGCCCAGCCACAGCCCGCAGGCGGTGATCAGGCTCTCGCCGGGCGCCAGGCCGTCGCGCTCGGCCCAGGCCTGCTCGCGGCTCGGCGCGCAGCGCACCCCGGCCAGCCACTGGGCCGCCGCCCCGGCGCCTCGAACCCGGGCCGCCAGGCTGCCGGCCGGAGCCTCACGCTCCGCGGCCTCGAGCAGCCCCAGTTCGGGCGCCAGCGACGGCGTCAACAGGCTCGCGCCGTCGGCAAGCGGCGCGAGCCGGGCACGCAGCCAGGGCGCCAGCACCCAGGACACGACGTCCTCCCAGCCGGCCTCCACTTCGAGGCATTCGCCGAGCCGCGGCGCCTGAGCGAGCCCCTGGGCGGCCAGGTGGTCGTCTAGGGTCTCGTCGTGATCGGCCAGGGCCGCCTGGATCAGTGCTTCGAGCGAGGCCAGCTCGCCCTGCAGGGTGCTGCGCCGCTGGCGATCGGCCTCACGCCCCGCCTCGGCCTCGCGCACCGCCTCTCGAGCGGCATCGCGGTCGGCCTGGCCCTGCTCGCGGCGCGCTTCACGATCGGCCAGGCGCTCCTCGAGCTCGGCCAGGCGCTCGGCCACCTCGTCGCGCTGAGCTTCCAGCCCGGCGATGTCGGGAAGTTCCTCGCGCTGCTGGCGACGCTTGCGGACATCGGCGTCGATGCGTTCGAGACGCGACTCCTGCTCGCGAAGTCGATCCTGGGCGCGTTCGGCCTCGCGGCTGTCGGCCTGCCAGGTCTCGCCGAAGGTTTCCCAGTCGGCGTCCGCCTCTTCGGCCTGCGGCTCAGCGTCTTCCAGGGCCGCCTCCAGCTCGGCGAGCCGTTCGGCGACCTCCTCCTGCTCGGGCCCCAGCGTCTCGAGGCGCTCGTCGAGGCGCGCCAGGCGCTCGCCGTCGTCCTCGCCGAGCCGCATGAGATCCGACAGCTCCTGGCGGGCGGCTTCAAGGTCGCGAGCCAGCTGCTGGTCCCGGGCACGAGTGTGCTCGAGGTCCTGCTCGAGGCGGGCGATGGCGGTGGTGGTCTCGTGAAAGCGGGTCTGGTAGCCCTCGAGCTCGGTCGCCAACTGGTCGTGCTCGGCGCGGGCCTCCTCCAGGCGGGTCTCGCACTGGCGCAGTCCCAGCACCTCGCGCTCCACCGCGGTCTCGAGGTCGCGGACCCGGCTCTCCTCCTCGTCCTGGCTGGCGCGCAGGGCACGCCCCCGCAGCAGCGCCAGTTCGCCCTTGAGCCGATACTCTTCCTGCTTGAGGGTCTGATAGCGGCGCGCCGCGTCGGCCTGGCGCTTGAGCCGCTCGAGCTGCTTGTCGAGCTCTTCGCGGATGTCCTCCAGGCGCTCCAGGTTCTCCTGGGTACGGCGCATGCGGTTCTCGGTCTCGCGGCGTCGCTCCTTGTACTTGGAGATGCCGGCGGCTTCCTCGAGGGTGGAGCGCAGTTCCTCGGGGCGTGACTCGATCAATCGCGAGATCATGCCCTGGCCGATGATGGCGTAGGAGCGTGGCCCCAGGCCGGTGCCCAGAAACAGGTCCGAGATATCGCGGCGGCGACATTTCTGGCCGTTGAAGAAGTAGCTGGACTGTGCCTCGCGGGTGACCTGGCGCTTGACCGAGATCTCGGCGTACTGGGCATAGGGGCCGCCCATGGTGCCGTCGCGGTTGTCGAACAGCAGCTCGATGGAGGCCTGGCCCACCGGCTTGCGCCCGGTGGAGCCGTTGAAGATGACGTCGGTCATCGACTCGCCGCGCAGGGTCTTGGCGGACGACTCGCCCATGACCCAGCGCACCGCGTCGATGATGTTGGACTTGCCGCAGCCGTTGGGCCCGACGATGGCGGTCATGTTGCCGTCGAAGGGCACGGTGATAGGGTCGACGAAGGACTTGAAGCCCACCAGGCGAATCGACTTCAGGCGCATTATTCCACGACCCTGTCGATGACCAGCGGTTCGGGCTCGCCGTCGGCCTCGCCGACCGCCACCCCCTCGAGCCGTCCCATCAGGTCGCCGGGATGGGGCTCGGCCTGGCCGCTGGCCGAGGCCCGCACCACCAGGCGCACGTCCTCGACAGCGGACAGCCGGGCTCCGGGGGCCATGGCGTCGCCGTCATCGAGGGTCAGGGTGGTCGGCAACTCGCCCAGGGTGGTGCGCACCACCGCCAGGGGCGGCAGCTCGCCGGCCATGTCCCGGGCCACCACGAACACGGCGGTGTCGGCGTCCAGGCGTCCGACCAGCTCGGGGGCCAGGCTGACGCGCACGCGGACGCCCGGCGCCCCGCTCGCGTCCGGCGTCTGGCCCATACGTCGCTGGGCGGCACGGATGCCCTGACGCAGAGCCTCGGCGGCCTCGGGATTGTCCATGCCGGCGATGGCGCGACGCCAGCGGTCGATGGCCGTCTCGTAGTCGGCGCTCTCGAAGGCCTCGATGCCCAGCATGCCAAGCACGGTGGGCTGGCCCGGATCGGCCGCCAGGGCCTCGTCGACCAGCGCCTGAACGTCTGGCGTGAGCTCGCGGCCGGCAGCGAAATAGCGCAGCTGGGCCAGTTCGGCGAGCAGCCAGGGAGTGCGCCCCTCGAGGTCCAACAGCCGAGTCAGCGCGCGATCGGCCTCGCTGACGCGTCCGCTGTCGCGATAGAGCGGGAACAGCGAGCGCCAGACGTTGGGATTGTCGGGCTGGCGAGCGGCCTGGGTCTCCAGGCGGCCGATCAGTTCGGGCAAGCTGGCCTCGGGGTCGGCCATCACCTGCTGCTGGATGCGGTAGAGCGCCAGGTCACCCTCGGCGCCCTCCCAGCGATACCAGAGCACGCTGACCACCACCAGGGCGACCATCGCCAGCGGCACCAGCAGCTTGCCAGCACCGGCCGGCTTGAGCGGTGAACGGGTCGACGCCGAGGCATCGTCGAGCAGGCTGCGCTCGAGCTCGAGGCGATCCTCGTCGAAGCGCGCCGCATCGATCTCGCCGCGCTCGCGAGCGGCCTCCAGAGAGGCCAGCCGGCGACGGTAGACGGCGACGTTCTGCCGGGTAGTGCGATCGTCGGCCTCGTAGTCGGCCTGGGCCCGGGCCACGGCGCCGGCGCGCCGCAGCGGCAGCACCAGCAGCCACAGCGCCGGCACCAGCAGCAGAGCAAAAGCGAGCCACAGTGCGATCATCGCTGCTCCTCCCGGCCGATCAATGCGTCCAGCCGCGCCCGCTCATCGGCGGAGAGCCGCCGGGACGAGGCCCGGCGCCGTGCCCGCACCACCAGCACCACCAGCAGGGCGCCGCCCAGCAGCAGGGCGGCGGGCAGCCCCCACAGCAGCAGGGTGCGCCCTTCCAGGCGCGGGTTGTAGAGCACGTAGTCGCCGAAGCGGCGCACCATGAAGTCGAGGATCTCCTTGTCCGAGCGGCCGTCTTCGAGCAGCTGGTAGACCCGCTGGCGCATGTCGCCGGCGATCGGCGAATCCGAATCGCCGATGGACTGGTTCTGGCACTTGGGGCAACGCAAGGTCGCGGTCAGCGATGCGAAGCGCTCGCGCATCACCGGGTCGTCGAAGTCGCGCACCTCGATGGCGGCCTGGGCCAGCGCCGGCCCCAGCAGCGCCAGCATCAGCAACACGCGGATCAGTCGCGCCATTTTTCCACCTCCGGCAGGATCACTTCGGTCACGTCCTCCGGCGAGATATAGCCGGTGTGGTGATAGCGAATCACCCCGTCGGCATCGACCAGGAAGCTCTCCGGGGCGCCGTAGACGCCGAGGTCGAAGCCGAGGCTGCCCTCGGGATCGAACAGGTTGACCTCGAAGGGATTACCGAACTCGGCCAGGAACTGGCGGCCCTTCTCGCGGCTGTCCTTGTAGTCGACGCCGACCAGGCGCACGCCGCGATCGGCGAGTTCCAGCAGCTGCGGCATCTCCTGCTTGCAGGTCGGACACCACTCGCCCCAGACGTTGACCAGGGTGACCTCCCCCTGCAACAGCGAGGCGTCGACGGTCCGGCCGGGATCGTCCAGGGCGCTCAGCGCAAAGGCCGGGAAGGGCTTGGCGACCAGCGCCGAGTCGCGCTCGGCGGGATTGATCGAGAGTCCCTGGTAGAGGAAGCCGCCCAGCACCAGGAAGCCGACCAGCGGCAGCAGCAACAGCAGGCGACGCTTCATGCGGCCACCTCCCGCGGGACGCGTTCGGGATCCGGGGCGGTGGCCGCCCGCCGGTAGCGGCGATCGATTACCGCCAGGATGCCGCCGACGGCCATCAGCAGCGCGCCCAGCCACAGCCAGCGCACGAAGGGCTTGTACTGCAGGCGCAGCGCCCAGCTGCCATCGCCCAGGTCCTCGCCCATGGCCACGTAGAGGTCACGGAACAACCCCGGGCGCAGCGCCACGTCGGTCATCGGCATGCCACGGGCGATGTAGAGGCGCTTCTCCGGGGTCATCACGAAGCCGCGAGCATCGTCGCCGCGGCGCACCTGGATGCGCGCCGCGTCGGCGACGTAGTTGGGTCCGCGGCGGCTGCCAAGCTCGGTCATGGTGAAGGTGTAGCCGGCCACCTCGACGCTGTCGCCCACCGCCATGCGCACGTTGCGCTCCACGGCGTAGTTCGACACCACGGTGACGCCGACGATGGTCACCGCCAGGCCCAGGTGACCGAGCACCATGCCCCAGTGAGCCAGCGACAGGCGGCGCAGGCCGGCCAGGCGCCGCCCTTTGCTGTCGCGGCTCTTCTCCCACAGGTCGCGAACCAGCGGCAGCACCACCCACAGCGCCGCCACCAGCCCCAGGGTGACCTTGAGATTCCACTCACCGCCGTAGACCAGCGGCGCCAGCAGGCCGATGCCCAGCGCCGCGGCGCCGGCCAGCCAGACCCGCCGGATCAGGCTGCCGCCGGCGGTGCGCTTCCAGTGCGCCAGGGGGCCGAGCCCCATGAACACGCACAGGATCACCGTCAGCGGCACGAACAAGACATTGAAGTAGGGCGGGCCGACGCTGATCTTGCCCAGGTTCAGGGCATCGAGCAGCAGCGGGTAGACGGTGCCCAGCAGCACGGTGACCGTCATGATCACCAGCAGGATGTTGTTGACCAGCAACAGCGCATCCCGCGACAGCCAGGTGAAGCCGACCCGGTGGCTGACCCGGGGCGCACGCAGGGCGAACAGCAGCAGCGAGGCACCCACGGTGATGCCCAGCAGCACCAGGATGAACAGCCCCCGGGAGGGATCGTTGGCGAAAGCGTGCACCGATGTCAGCACCCCGGAGCGCACCAGGAAGGTGCCCATCAGTGACAGCGAGAAAGTGGAGATCGCCAGCAGCACCGTCCAGCTCTTGAAGGCGCCACGCTTCTCGGTCACCGCCAGCGAGTGGATCAGCGCGGTGCCGGCCAGCCAGGGCAGCAGCGAGGCGTTCTCGACCGGATCCCAGAACCACCAGCCGCCCCAGCCCAGTTCGTAGTAGGCCCACCAGCTGCCCAGCGCGATGCCCACCGAGAGGAAGGCCCAGGCGACGTTGGTCCAGGGCCGCGCCCAACGGGTCCAGGCGGCATCCAGGCGACCGCCGAGCAGCGCGGCGATGGCGAAGGCGAAGACCACCGAGAAGCCGACGTAGCCCATGTAGAGCATCGGCGGGTGAATGATCAGGCCGACATCCTGAAGCAGCGGGTTGAGGTCGGCGCCGTCGGCGGGCGGGTTGGGCAGCAGCCGCGCAAAGGGATTCGAGGTGATCAGCACGAAGGCCAGGAAGCCGGCCGAGACCAGGCCCATCACCCCCAGCACACGCGCCAGCATGTCGCGCGGCAGCTCGCGTGAGAAGCAGCTGACGGCGAAGGTCCAGGCGCCGAGGATCAGGCTCCACAGCAGCATCGAGCCCTCGTGATTGCCCCACACGGCGCTGGCCTTGTAGTACCAGGGCAGCAGCGAGTTGGAGTTGTTGGCCACGGTCGCCACGCTGAAGTCGTCGAGCAGGTAGCTGGCGGTCAGGCAGGCATAGGCGACGATCAGGAACAGGAACTGTCCGGCGGCCATGGGGCGCGCATAGGCCATCCACAGCGGCCGCCGGGTCGCCGCCCCGGCCAGCGGTACCACCGCCTGCAGCGCCGCCATCAGCAGCGCGATGATCAGCGCGAAGTGACCGATTTCGGGAATCAGCGGGGTCAACATGGCGTCTCCGGATCAGTCCTCGGCCTCGAGCCGCTTGGCCACGTCGGTGGCCTTGTCCTGGTAGTCCTCCGGCGAGTAGCCGGCGTCCTCCAGGGCCTGGGCCACCTCGGGGGGCATGTAGTTCTCGTCGTGCTTGGCCAGCACCTGGTCGGCCCGCAGCCAGCCATCGGGCTGCAGCCGACCCACTACCACCACGCCCTGCCCCTCGCGGAACAGATCGGGCAGGATGCCGCTGTAGCGGACCTCCAGGTCCTCGACGTAGTCGGTGACCGTGAAGGCGACGTCGAGGCTGTCCGGGTCGCGGGCCACCGAGTCCTCCTTGACCATGCCGCCGGCCCGGATCTGGCGCTCGAACGGGGCCTGACCCTCGGCGATCTGCACCGGGCTGAAGAACAGGTTGATGTTGCTGCGCAGGGCGTAGAGCGTCAGCCCGACGGCGATGGCCGCCAGGGTCACCAGCCCCAGGATCACGTAGAGTCGCTGCTTGCGCTTGGCTCTCATCGGTTCTGTCCCTCTCCGGTGGTGCCGGCCTGGCGCCGCTCGCGGCGCACCCGGCGGCGGAGGTCACGCAGCACTCGCCGACGCTCGGCTCGGGCATGCCAGGCCACGCCCAGCAGCAGCGCGGCGGTGGCGCCGTAGGCGGTCCAGACATAGGGCGCGTGGCCACCCATGGCGAAGAATTCGGACAGCGACGCGAAAGCCATCAGCTACCCTCCCCGACCAGCTCGCGCACCCAGCGCTTGGCCGACTCGCGGCGCAGGATCTCGCTGCGCGTGCGCATCAGGGTCACGGCGATGAAGAAGCAGTAGAAGCCGAGCACCATCAGCAGCAGCGGCCACCACATCGACGCGGGCATGGCCGGCTTCTCGATGATCGAGAAGCTCGCCGGCTGATGAAGGGTGTACCACCACTCCACCGAGTACTTGATGATCGGGATGTTGATCACGCCCACCATGGCCAGCACCGAGGCCGCCCGGGCGCCGCCGTCGCGGCTGGCGAAGGCACCGCGCAGGGCGATCACCCCGAGGTAGAGGAACAGCAGGATCAGCATCGAGGTCAGGCGCGCATCCCACTGCCACCAGGTGCCCCAGGTGGGCACCCCCCACACGGCACCGGAGAGCAGCGCCACGAAGGTCATGCCGGCGCCCAGCGGGGCCATCATCGCCGCCGCCATGTCGGCGAGCTTGATCTTCCAGACCATGAACACCAGGGCGGCCGCGGCCATGGCAACGAAGATCGACTGGGCCAGGAAGGCCGCCGGTACGTGGACGTAGATGATGCGGAAGCTGTTGCCCTGCTGGTAGTCGGCCGGGGCGAAGGCCAGCCCCCAGACGCCGCCGCCCAGGATCAGCGCCACCGCCGCCACCCAGAACGGCGGCAGCCAGCGTGCGCTGATGGCGTAGAACCCCTTGGGGGAACCGAGCTTGTGAATGAAGGCCCACATGATGCCGTGTCGTTACCTCAACCGTTGAGACTGATGCGCAGCGCCGCCGCGATCGCGAAGGGCGCGAAGATCAGCGCCGCGGCCAGCAAGGCGCCGAGAATCGCCAGATGGGCCGCCACACCACCGCCCTGGATCGCCGCCTGGACGGCCCCGGCGCCAAAGATCAGCACCGGAATATAGAGCGGCAGCACCAGCAGCGACAACAGCACGCCCCCACGGGACAGCCCCACGGTGAGCGCGGCGCCGATGGCGCCGATCAGGCTGAGGCTGGCGCTGCCCAGCGCCAGCGACAGCGCCAGCACCGCGTAGCTGCCCATCGGCAGCGACAGCATGATGCCCAGCACCGGCGCCATCAGCGCCAGCGGCAGGCCGGTGAGCAGCCAGTGCACCGCCACCTTGGCCAGCGCCAGCGCCGGCAGCGGCTGGGGCGAAAGCAGCAGCTGTTCCAGGCTGCCGTCCTCGAAATCGCCGCGGAACACCCCGTCCAGGGACAGCAGCGCCGCCAGCAGCGCCGCCACCCACAGCAGACCCGGCGCGATGGTCGCCAGCAGCGTCGGATCCGGCGAGATGCCGATCGGGAACAGGGTGATCACCAGGGCGAAGAACACCAGCGGGTTCCACACCTCACCGCGCCCGCGCAGCCGCAGCACCAGATCGCGGCGCAGGGTCGCCCGAACTGCGACCATCAGGCCGCCTTCCGGTTCCCCGGCCAGGGGCAGCGGCGGTGCTGCGGGCCGCGGATCAGCGCTCGACACCACGACCTCCCTCGCCCAACCGCAGACGGCGCAGGTTACCGGAAGCCTGCAGCTCGTGATGAGTGGTCACCAGCACGCTGCCGCCACGCTCGGCGTGCGCCGCCAGGCGCGCCTCCAGGGCGACGACGCCGTCCCGGTCGATGGCCGTGAAAGGCTCGTCGAGCACCCACAGCGGGCGCGGCGTCAGCTCCAGCCGGGCCAGGGCCACGCGGCGCTGCTGCCCCGCGGAGAGCTGGGCAACAGGCAGGTCCTCGAAGCCGGCCAGGCCTACCGCCTCGAGCGCTGCCAGCCGCGCGGCTTCGCCGCCGCCCTCTCCGTCACCCTCCTGGCCGGCCAGCGCCTGATACCAGGCGAGATTCTCCAGCGGCGTCAGCGCCGCCTTCACCCCCGGGGCATGTCCCAGATACAGCAGGTTGGCGAGGAAATCGCGGCGCACCCGACGCAGCGAAGCGCCGTTCCACAGCACCTCGCCCTCGTAGTCCGCCAGCTGGCCGGAAAGGATCTTGAGCAGGGTCGTCTTGCCGCTGCCGTTGGGGCCCTCGACGCGCAGGATCTCGCCGGCCCGGATCTCCAGATCGAGATCGTGGAACAGCCAGCGGTCGTCTCGCTCACAGGCCAGCCGTCGGGCTTGCAGGCGCAGGCTCAAGGCGCTCTCCGGGCATGGGAAATATGGCTCGGCACTGTACACGGAAAAGGTTTTCATCGCCAGTCGAGGGAGGCCGCAGAGCACGCGGCGCTTGCCCTGCGGCATGTTCGCCGGCAACGCGCCCCTTGCCAGATGCCCGTTGCCTGCTATGCTGGCCATGTACTGTATGTATCAACAGTCATTGCCGACGAGGGACACCGCGCCATGTCACGCCTTGAACCGCAGTACCTGTTCCGCCAGCCCAACCTGCCCATCGCCGAGGCCTGGGCACCGCTCGACGCCGACGACCTGGTCGAAGTTCCCCTGCTCGGCAGCGTCGCCGCGGGCATGCCCATCGATGCCTGCATCGACGCCGGTAGCGTCGAGGTGCCAAGCCGTATGGTCAAGCGCAACACCTACGCGCTGAGGGTCTGCGGCGACTCGATGATCGATTGCAACATCTTCGACGGAGATGTGATCATCATCGAACGTCGCGAGAGCGCCGAGAACGGCGAAACCGCGGTGGTGATGATCAATGACCAGGAGGTCACCCTGAAGAAGCTCTACATCGAGAAGTCCGGCGTGCGCCTGCAGCCGGCCAACGAGGCCATGCCGCCCATCTGCCTGAAGAACAGCGACATCCAGGTGCTCGGCCTGGTGATGGGCGTGGTGCGCCAACCGGACCTGGCCGCCTGATGCGCTACCCCATCCCCGACCTGCCTGCCGGGACATGGCACGAGAGCGAAATCGAAGTCGAGAAGAGCCGCTTCATCGCCTGGGTCTGTCACGCCCCGGACGTGGCCGCCTTCGAGGCCCTGCTGGCGGCCGCGCGTCACGCCCATCCGAACGCCAGTCACCACTGCAGCGCCTTCATCGCCGGCCCGCCCGGCGAACAGCGGGCCATCGGCTTCTCCGACGATGGCGAACCCGGCGGCACCGCCGGTCGACCCATGTATCAGGTACTGGAAGGCGCCGGCATCGGCCAGATCGGCTGCGTGGTGATCCGCTACTTCGGCGGCACCAAGCTCGGCACCGGCGGCCTGGCCCGCGCCTACGGCCAGGCCGTCAGCGAGGCGCTGGAAATCCTGCCAAGGAGCGAGGTCACCGAGCGTGATCCGCTGCGCCTGAAGGTCGACTTCGCCGGCGAGGCCCAGGCCCGTGCCTGGTGCGCCGAACACGACATTCCCGTGGACGCCGCCGACTATGGCGCCGACGGCGTGGTGCTGACCCTGGGCTGGCCGCGGGATCTCGACCGCGACCTGTCAGCGCTCACCAGCCGGCTCAAGGGGCGGCTCGAGCGCCTCGACTCCGACGCCGCCTGACCCGGCCGCCGCCGACGACGCACCTAGATAGCGAGCCCGCTTCTCGGGCTTCAGCCTAGCCAGGTCTACCGCCACCAGGCCATCGGTGCAGTAGCCGAAGGCGGTGTCCACGCCGAAAGCCAGGAAGCGCGTGCCACCGGGTTCGGTGACTTCCACGTACTGCTTGTACAGGGCCGGCACGCTAGCGCCCAGCGCCTGCAGGCCGTGTCGCAGGCGCTGGAAATCCTCCCGCGCATCGTCACCATGGAACAACCGCTCCGCCTCCAACTGCCCCGCCCGGGAGATCCGCCAGGGCGTGCGCGGCCGCACTTGGCTCTCGGCGTCCCCGTGGTAGTGGCGGTAGTAGCTGACCAGCAGCTCCTTGGCCAGCGGCGGCAGGTGATTGGGCAGCGTAACCGGCCCGAACAGCCAGCGCACCTCGGGATGGCGGCGCAGGTAGGCGCCCAGCCCGACCCACAGGTAATCCAGACTACGCCGCCCCCAGTAGCGCGGCTGGACGAAGCTGCGTCCCAGTTCGAGCCCGTGCCGCCAGTCCTCCCAGGGCGCCTGCTCGAGGTGAAAGATCGTGGCGCCGTAGAGCCCGGTCACGCCGTGCCGATCGAGGATCCGCCCCACCTCGCCGAGGCGATAGGCGCCGGCGATTTCCAGGTCGCGGTCGTCCCACAGCACAAGGTGGCGATAATAGTCGTCGAACGCGTCCAGATCGCGCTTGCCCCCGCTACCCTCGCCGACACGGCGGAAGGCGACTTCACGCAGCCGGCCGATCTCACGCATCACCGCCGAGTCCGGACGGCTGTCGAACAGCAGGATACGCTTACCGTCGGCGGTTTCGCCCAGAGACTCCGCCTCGCGTAGCTCCTCACGCAGGCGTTGGCGCGGCTCTGGCCGCGCGATGCCGGTCTCGCCGACGAACACGCCGCGACGCCCGCGTCCCAGCCGGTAGACGTGCTTGCGCAGCAGCTTGAGCTTGACCGAATTGGCCAGGTCTCCGCGGTCGAAGCGCGCCAGCGGGATCGGCCCGCCGACCCGCAAGGCGATGTGCCGACCACGCTGGCGAAACATCTCGCTGGGCAACAGCAGCGGCCCCAATTCACTGCGCAGCGAGGTCAGGGCATAGAAGCGCGGGGAGTTGCGCCCGCGGACGTGGACCGGCAGCAAGGGCGCATTGGTGCGCCGCGCGGCATGCAGGAAGCCGGAGTGCCACTTGCCGTCGCGCACCCCGGCCGGGCTAGCACGGGACACCTCTCCGGCAGGAAAGACGATCACCGCCCGCTCCGCCTCAAGGGCCTCGACCATCTGCGAGAGGCTGCGGCGCAGCCCGCGCCGTGACAGGTTATCCACCGGCAGCAGCACCTCCGACAGCGGCGCCAGCTGGAGCAGCAGGTCGTTGGCCAGGATACTCACGTCCGGGCGCACCTCGGCCACCATGCGCAGCAGCGCCAGGCCGTCCAGCGCCCCAAGCGGGTGGTTGGCGACCACGACCACACGTCCGGTATCGGGAATCTGCTCGCGATCCCTCGACGACAGGGTATAGCCGACATCGAGATGCTCGAACACCCGATCGATGAACTCGCACCAGCCGAGTTCGCCGTGGCGTTCCAGGAAATCATTGATCTCGCGCTCGTGCACCAGGTGGCGCAGCCCCGCCACCAGCGGCCCGAACAGCCACGGCGGCCGAGCCGCCAACCTTGGGGCCTTGTCACAAAGGGCCCGCTCGATATCGATCATGCCGCCTTCTCCTCGCCAGACGCCCCGGGGGCGCCGATGCGCTCAGGCTAGGGACGGCAGGTGACAGGAAGATGGCGGCCACAAAGACGAACGGCGCCCCGAAGGGCGCCGTTGCGCGTGACAGGGCGAGGCCGGCTCAGCCCAGGTACTTGATCATCACCCCGGCGGCCACCGCCGAGCCGATCACCCCGGCCACGTTGGGCCCCATGGCATGCATCAAGAGGAAGTTATGGGGATTGGACTCCAGCCCCACCTTGTTCGACACCCGTGCCGCCATGGGCACCGCCGAGACCCCGGCGGAGCCGATCAGCGGGTTGATCGGCATCTTGCTCACGGCGTTGAGCAGCTTGGCCATCAGGATCCCGCAGGCGGTGCCGATGGCGAAGGCCACCATGCCCAGCGCCAGGATCCCCAGGGTTTCCACGGCCAGGAAGCGATCGGCCATCAGCTTGGAGCCCACCGAGAGCCCGAGGAAGATGGTCACGGTATTGATCAGCGCATGCTGGGCGGTGTCGGAGAGCCGTTCCACCACGCCGCACTCGCGCATCAGATTGCCGAAGCAGAACATCCCCAGCAGCGGCGCGGCGTCCGGCAGGAACAGCACCACCAGGATCAGCAGGCTGATCGGGAAGACGATCTTCTCGCGCTTGGACACCGGGCGCAGCTGGGTCATGGCGATCCCGCGCTCGCGCTGCGTGGTCAGGGCGCGCATGATCGGCGGCTGGATAAGCGGTACCAGCGCCATGTAGGAGTAGGACGCCACGGCAATGGCCCCCAGCAGCTCCGGCGCCAGGATGCTCGACACGTAGATCGAGGTGGGGCCATCGGCCCCGCCGATGATGCCGATGGCGGCGGCCTGGTTGAGCGAGAAGTCCATCCAGCCAAGCGTGGTCATGCCCACCGCCCCGAGCAGGGTGGCGAAGATGCCGAACTGGGCGGCGGCGCCCAGGAACAGGGTCCGCGGGTTAGCCAGCAGCGGGCCGAAGTCGGTCATCGCCCCCACGCCCATGAAGATCACCAGCGGCGCGATGCCCGAGGCGATGGCCACGCTGTAGAACTGGTACAGCATGCCGTGAGCGAAGCCGGCGCCCAGCGCGACGTCATTGGCGGCGCGGATCAGTTCCGGGGCGGTGTCACCGTGCAGCGCCTCGCCGACGGCATGGCGCCAGGCCTCGACCCCGGCGCCGGGCGCCAGGTCCAGTTGCAGGGCGGCCGCCAGCGACCGAAGCATCTCCGCGCCGGCCAGGTGAGCGGCCTGCTCGGCAGCCGACAGCGCCAGCCCGGCCTCGGGAATGTTGGCCAGGATGCCGCCGAAGCCGATCGGCACCAGCAGCAGCGGCTCGAACTTCTTGGCAATGGCCAGCCACAGCAGCAGCAGGCCCACCGCCAGCATCACCGCCTGGCCGGGGCTCAGGTTGTAGAGTCCCGAGCCGGTCCACAGGGTCAGAATCTTGTCGATCATGGGCAACGTCCTCAGAGCACGATCAGGGCGTCGCCTACGGCCACGCTGTCACCTTCGCCGACCTTGACCGACGAGACGGTGCCGGAGCTCGCCGCGCGCACCTCGGTCTCCATCTTCATGGCCTCGAGGATGATCACCACGTCGCCCTCGACCACCCGGTCACCGGGCTTGACGCAGACTTTGAAGATGTTGCCGGCGAGCGGCGCGCTAATGGTATCGCCCGAGGATTCGGCCGGCGCCGCAGGCGCCGCTGAAGCGGCGGCACTGCCCTGCTCCTGGACACGCTCGATCTCGCCACCCTCGGCGACCTCGACCACGTAGGCCTTGCCGTTGACGGTGACGGTATAGGTCTCCGGGCCGCCGGCTGGCGCTACCGGGGCGGGGGCCTGGGCGTCCGGGGCCTGGGGCGCCGGCTCGAAGGCTTCAGGGTCGTCGCGATGCTTGAGGAACTTCAGACCGATCTGCGGGAACAGCGCATAGGTCAGGACATCGTCGATCTCGCGCTCGCCCTCGGCCAGGCGAATGCCCTCGGCCCGGGCCTTCTCGCGGAGCTCGGCGGACAACCGGTCCATCTCCGGGGCGAGATTGTCGGCGGGCCGGCAGGTGATCGGCTCGCCGCCCTCCAGCACGCGGGCCTGGAGTTCGGTGTTGTAGGCCGTCGGCGCGGCGCCGTACTCGCCCTTGAGCAGCGCCTGGACCTCCTTGGAGATCGACTGGTAGCGTTCGCCCATCATCACGTTCATCACCGCCTGGGTGCCGACGATCTGCGAGGTCGGCGTGACCAGCGGGATGTAGCCGAGGTCCTCGCGCACCCGCGGGATCTCCACCAGCACTTCGTCGAGGCGGTCGCCGGCGCCCTGCTCCTTGAGCTGGTTCTCCATGTTGGTGAGCATGCCGCCCGGCACCTGGGCCACCAGGATGCGCGAGTCGATGCCCTTGAGCGAGCCCTCGAAGGCGGCGTATTTCTTGCGCACCTCGCGGAAGTAGGCGGCGATGTCCTCCAGCGCCTCGAGGTCGAGCCCAGTGTCGCGTTCGGTGCCTTGAAGGATGGCCACCAAAGATTCGGTGGGGCTGTGGCCGTAGGTCATCGACATCGAGGAGATGGCGGTGTCGACGTTGTCGATGCCGGCCTCGGCGGCCTTGAGCGCGGTGGCGGTGGACATGCCGGTGGTGGCATGGCTCTGCATGTGGATGGGAATGTCCAGCGTGTCCTTCAGCCGGCTGACCAGCTCAAAGGCCGTGTAAGGCGTGAGCAGGCCAGCCATGTCCTTGATCGCCAGGGAGTCGGCGCCCATGTCGGCGATCTGGCGGCCAAGCTCGACCCAGCCGTCCAGGGTATGCACCGGGCTCACCGTGTAGGAGAGCGTGCCCTGGGCATGGCCCTCGACCCGGCGCACGGCCTGCAGGGCGCGCTCCAGGTTACGCGGATCGTTCATGGCGTCGAACACGCGGAAGACGTCGACGCCGTTGGTCCGGGCGCGCTCGACGAAGCGGTCGACCACGTCGTCGGCATAGTGGCGATAGCCGAGCAGGTTCTGGGCACGCAGCAGCATCTGCTGGCGGGTATTGGGCATGGCCGCCTTCAACGCCCGTATCCGCTCCCAGGGGTCCTCGCCCAAGTAGCGGATACAGGCGTCGAAGGTGGCCCCGCCCCAGGATTCCAGCGACCAGAAGCCGATCCGATCGAGCTTCTCGGCGATCGGCAGCATGTCGTCCAGGCGCAGCCGGGTGGCGAACAGGGACTGGTGAGCGTCGCGCAACACCACGTCGGTGATGCCGAGCGGGCGGGCAGTATCGTTCATGGTGAGTCCTTTATCGTTATTCAGGGATCAGGGGGAAAGCAGGCGTGCCGGTGACTGGCTCAGCGGCGGTGCTCGCGGCGATAGCGATGGATCGCCGCCCCGAGCACGGCCATCAGCTCATCGTCGCGGACCGCGTGGGCCGGCGCAGACGCCGCCGGAGCGGGATCGGCCGAGGGCTCGGGGAAGACCCGACCGATGAGCTTCGACATCAGAGTGGTGACGATGACCAGCACGGTCAGAAAGACGAATACGAACCCCATGCCGAGGCCCATCAGGGCGAAGCCCTCATTGAAAAGCTGCGTATCCTGCATGTGGTATCTCCTCGCTGGCATCCTGGCGACTCGTCCGCCTGGAGGACGAGTTGCGTCGCGATGACGATGATATAAGCTGCCACACTTCCCAAGAATCGCGATGATGCCATGGTGGAAGTCGACGTTGTTAATTTACTACATCCGGGGCGAATCGGCCTAGCCCCCATGGAAGGGGTGATCGACGCCATTACCCGCGACCTGCTGACCCGCACGCCAGGCTTCGACTGGACGGTCACCGAGTTCGTGCGGGTCGTCGACACCCGGCTGCCGCCGCGGGTCTTCCATCGGCACTGCCCCGAACTCACCGAGGCGCGCCCCGTCACGCCTGCCGGGGCGCCGGTGCACCTGCAGCTGCTGGGCTCGGATCCCGCGGCGCTGGCGGCCAATGCCCGTCAGGCCCTGCGCCTGGGCGCCACCAGCCTGGACCTCAACTTCGGCTGCCCGGCCAAGCTGGTCAATCGCCACGATGGAGGCGCCTCCATGCTGCGCGATCCCCGGCGAGTGCGCGCCGCCGTGGCCGCCGTGCACGACGCCGTGGGCGACACCATCCCGGTGACCGCCAAGGTCCGACTGGGCTTCGACGACAGGCGCCTGGCGCTGGCCTGCGCCCAGGCCGCCGAAGACGGCGGCGCCCGCCAGCTGGTGGTCCACGGTCGCACCCGCCGTGAAGGCTATCGCCCTCCGGCCCACTGGGAGTGGATCGGACGCATCCGCGCCCGGCTGTCGATCCCAGTGATCGCCAACGGCGACATCTGGTCGCTCGAGGACTACTGGAAGGCACGCACGCTCTCGGGCTGCTGCGACGTGATGCTGGGCCGCGGCGCCCTGGCGGATCCCGCCCTGGCGCCCCGGATCCGCCACTGGCAGGCCACCGGAGAGCACCTTCCGCCCACCACCTGGGACACGAGATCCCGTGTGCTGGCCGATTATGCTGCATTGCAGCGTAACATACTTCCAGACAAGATCGTGGTCTCGCTCCTTAAACAATGGTTGAACCATATGCGCAGCCGAGACGCCGAGGCGGCGCGGCGCTTCCAGGCCCTGCGCCGACTCACCGAGCTGGACGCCTTTCTCGACGGCCTGTGCGCCGACACCCGCCGAGACGTCGCCCTGCTCGCCTGAGACGACACAAAAAAAGGGCGCACGTCGCGATGCGACGGCGCCCGAACGATCGCGGAGTCGGGGCCCTCTATGGGCTTGACCGCTCCGGCTAGCGAGTAAAGAGGATAACAAAACAGAAGACCCGCTCTCACGAGGAGAGCGGGTCGATATCTGGCGCGCCCGGGAGGATTCGAACCTCCGACCACCTGATTCGTAGTCAGGTACTCTATCCAGCTGAGCTACGGGCGCTAGAAGACGGCGACAGTTCACCGTACGGGGATGATACGTACACGACGTGCAGTCATCACCCAAAGAAGATGGCGCGCCCGGGAGGATTCGAACCTCCGACCACCTGATTCGTAGTCAGGTACTCTATCCAGCTGAGCTACGGGCGCAGACCTTCTACTTCATTGACGATGGCGGAGAGGGAGGGATTCGAACCCTCGAAGAGGCTATAAACCCCTTACTCCCTTAGCAGGGGAGCGCCTTCAGCCACTCGGCCACCTCTCCCGCATCGACAGGTGCGTATCCTACCGATTTGGCAGGGCAATGTCCAGCGCCTTCGGGATTTTTTCTCGGGCGACGGACATTGCGATTCAGGCTCCGCTTTCGCCGTCGTCGGCATCCGCGTCGGTCTTCTCGCGCTGGATGCGCTGATAGATTTCTTCGCGGTGCACGGCAACGTCCTTGGGAGCGTTGACGCCGATACGGACCTGATTGCCCTTGACGCCCAGAACGGTAACGGTGATGTCATCACCGATCATCAGGGTTTCGCCGACTCGGCGGGTCAGAATGAGCATGACTGATCTCCTTCTCAGACTTCTGACTGCGGGATGCTCGTCTACGCCAAGGCCGGCGCCCGGGAATGGGCACCGGCCCCGACGACTGGCGTCGACCATGACACTCCATGGGCTCGTTGAAAGGAAGCCCGCCACACGGCGCAGCCATGGACCTCCCTACAAGCGTAGAAGCTGACGACGGGATACGACGCTTTATTCGCTTTCGATGTCGTCCTTGTCCAGCCCGAAGGCCTGATGCAAGGCACGCACGGCCAGCTCCATGTGCTTCTCGTCGACGACCACCGAGATCTTGATCTCGGAGGTGGAGACCATACGGATATTGATGTTCTCTTCAGACAGCACGCGGAACATCTTGGAGGCCACGCCAGCGTGAGAGCGCATGCCGACACCCACCAGGGAGACCTTGGCGATCTTGTCGTCGCCCTTGACCTCACCCTCACCCAGGGCGGGCAGCACTTGCTCCTCGAGGATGCGCAGGGTCTGCTTGTAGTCGCCCTTGGCAACGGTGAAGGTGAAGTCGGTGTAGTCGCCGGCCGGGGCCACGTTCTGCACGATCATGTCGATCTCGATGTTGGCATCGGCGATCGGGCCCAGAATCTTCGAGGCCACGCCCGGCACGTCCGGGGTGTTGAGCAGGGTCAGCTTGGCCTCGTTGGCGGTGAAGGCAATACCGGAGATCAGCGGTTCTTCCATGGAGTCCTCGTCTTTGTCGGAATCTGCAACGATCAGGGTGCCGGGGCCGTCCTGGAAACTGGACAGCACGCGCAGCGGGACGTTGTACTTGCCGGCGAATTCGACGGCGCGAATCTGCAGCACCTTGGAGCCGAGGCTGGCCAGTTCCAGCATCTCCTCCACGGTGATGGTGTCCAGGCGCTGGGCCCGAGAGCAGACGCGCGGGTCGGTGGTATAGACGCCATCGACGTCGGTGTAGATCTGACACTCGT
The DNA here is from genome assembly GCF_043496985.1 of Halomonas sp. B23F22_20. Taxonomy (NCBI): domain Bacteria; kingdom Pseudomonadati; phylum Pseudomonadota; class Gammaproteobacteria; order Oceanospirillales; family Halomonadaceae; genus Halomonas; species Halomonas sp. B23F22_20. The sequence goes on along the minus strand of NZ_JBIEKH010000020.1, from coordinate 13,506 downwards.
CGGCATTGAGGGCCGCGGCCAGGGCCACCCCGGTGGTGTCGGAGCCGCCGCGACCGAGGGTAGTGATATTGCCCTCTTCGTCGACGCCCTGGAAACCGGCGACCACGGCCACCTGGCCTTCGTCCAGGTCCTGGCGCATGTCGTCGGTCTCGATACGCTGGATGCGCGCCTTGGTATGAGCGCTGTCGGTCATGATGCCGACCTGGGAGCCGGTATAGGAGGTGGCCGGCACACCCAGCTTGTGCAGGGCCATGGTCAGCAGTGAGATGGTCACCTGCTCGCCGGTGGAGACCAGCATGTCCATTTCGCGCGGCGTGGGTTCGTCGTTGATGTCGTTGGCCAGGCCGATCAGGCGGTTGGTTTCGCCGCTCATGGCCGAAACCACGACCACGACCTGATGGCCGGCGTCACGGAAGCCCTTGACCTTCTCGGCCACGGCCTTGATGCGCTCCACGGAGCCCACAGAGGTGCCGCCGAACTTCTGTACGTATAGTGCCATGCGTCGTTGTCCCTCGTGTCGGTTAGCGTTGGAAATGAGAAAAGCGTGATGGAAGCCGGATGGACCAGGGGCCGAAGGCATCGCTGCCTTCGGCCCCTGATCGTGAACTAGAGCGCCTCTTCGACCCAGGCCGGAACGCTCTCCAGCGCCGATGGCAAGGCCGCGACATCACTGCCGCCGGCCTGGGCCATATCGGGTCGACCACCGCCCTTGCCACCGACCTGGGCGGCGACGTGATTGACCAGTGCGCCGGCCTTGACCCGGTCGGTGAGATCGTCGGTCACGCCGGCGATCAGGCTGACCTTGCCGCCCGACTCGTCGGCCACGCCGAGCACCACGATCCCCGAGCCCAGTTTGTTCTTGAGCTGGTCGAGCATGCCGCGCAGCTCCTTGCCCGAGACGCCTTCCAGGCGCTTGGCCAGGACCTTGACGCCCTTGACGTCGCAGGCCTCTCCCAGCAGATCATTGCCGGCGGCGCTGGCCAGCTTGGCCTTGAGACGCTCAAGCTCCTTCTCCAGGCCGCGATTACGCTCGACCAGCGTCTCGACGCGCTCCTCGACCTGCTCGGGCTTGGCCTTGAGGCGCTCGCCGATCCGCGCCACCCGGGCTTCCTGCTCACGGAAGTAGGCGAGCGCACCCTCGCCGGTGATCGCCTCGATGCGACGCACGCCCGAGGCCACACCGGCCTCGCTGACGATATGGAAGCAGCCGATGTCGCCGCTGCGAGCGACGTGGGTGCCGCCGCACAGCTCGACCGAGAAGTCGTCGGCGCCGATGGTCAGCACCCGCACGCTGTCGGCGTACTTGGCCTCGAACAGCGCCGCGGCGCCCTTCTCCTTGGCCTGCTCCAGGGTCATTTGCTCGATGCGTGTCGCGGCGTTGGCCAGCACCTGCTCGTTGACCAGCCGCTCTACCTCGGCCAGCTGCTCGGCGGTCATCGGCTCGAAATGGCTGAAGTCAAAGCGCAGCCGCTCCGGCGTCACCAGCGAGCCCTTCTGCTCGACGTGCTCGCCGAGCACCATGCGTAGCGCCTGGTGCAACAGGTGAGTGGCCGAGTGATTGCGCACGGTGGCCGCGCGCAGGGCCGGATCGACGCCCGGACTCACCTCGGCGCCGACCGCCAGTTCGCCCTCGAGCAGCACCCCGTGGTGCAGGTGGTGACCGCCCTGCTTCTGGGTATCGGTGACCAGGAAGCGGCCGCCGTCGAACGCCAGGTAACCGGTATCCCCCACCTGACCGCCGGACTCGGCATAGAAGGGCGTGCGGTCGAGCACCACCAGGCCGCGCTGCTCCGGCACCAGCTTGGCCAGCGCGTTGCCCTCGCGGTCGACGATGGCGGTAACGGTGGCACGATCCTCTAGGCGCTCATAGCCGGTGAAGTCGGTCTCGCCCTCCAGCTCCAGGGCGGCGCCGTAGTCGGCACCGAACTGGCTGGCCGCCCGGGCCCGCTCGCGCTGGGCCTCCAGCTCGCGCTCGAAGCCGGCCTCGTCCAGCGACACGTTGCGCTCGCGGCAGACGTCGGCGGTCAGGTCATAGGGGAAGCCGTAAGTGTCGTAGAGCTTGAACACCGTCTCACCGGACAGGGTATCGCCCTCGAGGCCGGCCAGCGCCTCCTCCAGCAGCCCCATACCGTGATCGAGGGTGCGGGCGAACTGCTCCTCTTCCTTGAGCAGAACGCGCTCGATCTGGTGGCGCGCCTCGCGCAGCTCCGGATAGGCCTCGCCCATCTCGACGTCGAGTGCCCCCACCAGCTTGTGGAAGAAACTACCCTTGGCGCCCAGCTTGTGGCCGTGACGCACCGCGCGGCGAATGATCCGGCGCAGCACATAGCCACGACCTTCGTTGGAGGGCAGCACGCCGTCGGCGATCAGGAAGGCGCAGGAGCGAATGTGGTCGGCGATCACCCGCAGCGAAGGCGTGGCAGTGTCACCGTGGCCAGTGGCCCGGGCCGCCGCCTCGAGCAGGTTCTGGAACAGGTCGATCTCATAGTTGGAATGCACGCCCTGCATCACCGCGGCGATGCGTTCCAGGCCCATGCCGGTATCAATGGACGGCTTGGGCAGCGGATGCATCTCGCCGGCCGCGTCGCGATCGAACTGCATGAACACCAGATTCCAGATCTCGATGTAGCGGTCGCCGTCCTCTTCGGGGCTGCCGGGAGGACCGCCCCAGACTTCGGGACCGTGGTCGAAGAAGATCTCGGAGCTCGGCCCGCAGGGGCCGGTGTCGCCCATCTGCCAGAAGTTGTCCTCGTCGAGCTTGGAGAAGCGCTCGGGGTCGACGCCTATCTCTTCCTTCCAGATGCGCTCGGCCTCGTCATCGCTGACGTGCACCGTGACCCACAGCTTCTCTTTGGGCAGCCCCAGCGTCTCGGTGAGGAAGGTCCAGGCGAAGCGAATGGCATCGCGCTTGAAGTAGTCGCCGAAGCTGAAGTTGCCCAGCATCTCGAAGAAGGTGTGGTGGCGGGCGGTATAGCCGACGTTGTCCAGGTCGTTGTGCTTGCCGCCGGCACGCACGCAGCGCTGGGCAGAGGTGGCGCGAACGTAGGGACGCGGGTCACGGCCCAGGAAGACGTCCTTGAACGGCACCATCCCGGCGTTGGTGAACAGCAGGGTCGGGTCGTTGCCCGGCACCAGGGAGCTGGTCGGCACGATGGTATGCCCCTGCTCCTCGAAGTAACTCAGAAAGGCCTGTCTGATGTCTGCGCTTTTCATGGGGTATCCGTGGCGATAGGCGTGGCGGCCCGCAGGACGGTCGTTGCAGCCGTCGTCGGACTGCCACCCGGGGCGTTCGCAAAGGGACCCATTATAGCGCAGTCGTCAAGCGACTAAAGGGTGAGAGGAATCAGGCGTCGTCCCAGGCATGTGCCAGGGCGTGTTTGAGCTGGTCGAAATCGAAGCCGCGACCGGCCAGGAAGCGCTCGCGGCGGGCCCGCTCGCGGGGCCCCTCACCGGGGCCGGAGAAGCGCCGCGACAGGACCTCGGCGGCGAGATCGAACCAGTCGACCTCGCCGCCGGCCTCGATGAAGGCCGCCTTGGCGGTGGCGTCATCGATGCCGCGCCGCGAGAGCTCGGCGCGGATGCGCACCGGCCCTTGGCCGCGAGCCACGCGGGAGCGCAGGAAGCTTTCGGCGAAGCGCTCGTCGGACTGCAGGCCCTGCTCGGCGAGCTCCGCCAGGCAAGCCTCGACGGCCTCGGCGTCATGGCCTTTGGCGGCGAGCCGCTCGCGAAGCTCGGCCCGGGCATACTCGCGCCGGGCCAGCAGGCGAATGGCATCGTCGCGGGGCGTCGCGTCGGTCTCACGCGCAAAACCGGGCATGGCTTAGAGCAGGTCGTCGCCGCGCTCGCCCTGGTCCGCCTCGGCCGCGACCTCTTCCTCCTTGGGCTCCGACGAGGCCAGCAGCTGTGCGCGAATCCCGCTCTCGATCTCTTCCATGATCGCCGGGTTGTCCTCGAGGAACTGGGCGGCATTGGCCTTGCCCTGGCCGATCTTGTTGCCCTGGTAGCTGTACCAGGCGCCGGCCTTGTCGACCAGCTTGCACTGAACGCCCAGATCGATCACCTCGCCGGCATGGTAGATGCCCTTGCCATAGAGAATCTGGAACTCGGCCTGGCGGAACGGCGGCGATACCTTGTTCTTGACCACCTTGACCCGAGTCTCGTTGCCGGTGACCTCATCACCCTGCTTGACCGAGCCGGTGCGGCGGATGTCGAGGCGCACGCTGGAGTAGAACTTGAGCGCGTTGCCGCCGGTAGTGGTCTCAGGGCTGCCGAACATCACGCCGATCTTCATGCGGATCTGGTTGATGAACACCACCATGCAGTTGGCGTTCTTGATGTTGCCGGTGATCTTGCGCAGCGCCTGAGACATCAAGCGAGCCTGCAGGCCGACGTGGGAATCACCCATCTCGCCCTCGATCTCGGCGCGCGGCGTCAGTGCTGCCACCGAGTCGATGATGATCACGTCGACGCCACCAGAGCGCACCAGCATGTCGCAGATCTCGAGCGCCTGCTCGCCGGTATCCGGCTGGGAGACCAGCAGATCATCGAGGTCGACGCCAAGCTTCTCGGCATAGCTCGGGTCGAGGGCGTGCTCGGCGTCGATGAAGGCGCAGGTCTTGCCCTGCTTCTGGGCCTGGGCGATCACCGACAGGGTCAGGGTGGTCTTGCCCGAGGACTCCGGGCCGAAGATCTCCACCACGCGACCATAGGGCAGGCCGCCGATGCCGAGCGCGATGTCCAGCCCCAGGGAGCCGGTGGATACCGACGGCATCACCACGCGCGGGGTGTCGCCCAGGCGCATCACGGTGCCCTTGCCGAACTGGCGCTCGATCTGGGAAAGCGCGGCGTTGAGCGCCTTGGAACGATTGTCGTCCTGAGCCATGAGGGTCTCCTAAGCGGTCGCCGTGGGGCACGGCGGTGACGAAACGTGGGTCGTGTGAGCAGGCCGCCCGGCCCGCCGAAAGCACTGTATGACTGCACAGTAGTATGACGAAAAACGGCACGCTCGGCCAGCCCGAATACACTGGACGAGCGACGCCGGCCTAGCCTTGCTCCAGCCAGGCGATCAGGCCCGCCAGGGCGGCTTCCACCGCCTGCTCGCGCACCGCCGAGCGGTCGCCGGGGAAGCTCCGTCGCTCGGCGTTAATCCGCCCCGGTGCACCCCAGGCGAGCCACACCGTGCCCACCGGTTTCTCGGCGCTGCCGCCGCCGGGCCCGGCGACGCCGCTGACGGCCACTCCCAGGCCTGCCCCACTCGCGGCGCAGGCACCGGCCACCATGGCCTCGACCACCTCACGGCTGACCGCGCCTTGCTGAGCCAGCAGCGCCTCGGGCACGCCCAGCAAGCGCGTCTTGGCACCGTTGGCGTAGGTCACGTAGCCGGTTTCGAAGTAGTCCGAACTGCCGGCGATCTCGGTGATGGCACTGGCCACCCCTCCGCCGGTGCAGGACTCGGCCGTGACGACGTTCACGCCCTGCTCCCGGCACAGCGCGCCAAGGCGTTCGGCGAGACGGCGTGTCTCGAGCGATACGGACATCGACTTCCCTCCCTGGCGATCTCGATGGCCCTGACGACGGCCATCCTTGGGCGTAGAATACTGGCTTTGTCCGCGAGATGCATGGCGCCCTGACGCCATCTCGATGTCCAAGTTCTTCGCCGTCTCCACAGCCAGTCAAGGAAGCCCATGTCACAGGCCAGCGCCAAGCAGCACACGCCGATGATGGCCCAGTATCTGAAGATCAAGCGCGAACACCCCGAGGTATTGCTCTTCTATCGCATGGGGGACTTCTACGAACTGTTCTTCGACGATGCCAAGCGCGCCGCCGCCCTGCTCGACATCACCCTGACCCAGCGCGGCCAGTCGGCCGGCCAGCCGATCCCCATGGCCGGGGTGCCCTACCACAGCGCCGAAGGCTACCTGGCGCGCCTGGTCGCCGCCGGCGAGTCGGTGGCCATCTGCGAGCAGATGGGTGACCCGGCCGCCGCCAAGGGCCCGGTGGAGCGCAAGGTGGTACGCATCGTCACCCCCGGCACCCTCTACGACGAGGCTCTGCTCGACGCCCGGCGCGACAACCTGCTGGTGGCGATCCATCCGGCTGGGGAGCGCTGGGGTCTGGCCTGGCTGGAGCTTTCCAGCGGACGCTTCAGCGTGCTCGAGGTGGAAGGCGAGACCGAAATGCTGGCCGAGCTGACGCGCCTTGACCCGGCCGAGCTGCTGGTGCCGGACAGCTTCGCTCTGCCGCCCACCCTGGAAGGGCGCCGCGGACTGCGCCGGCAGAGCGACTGGCTGTTCGACCTCGAGTCGGCCACCCGCACCCTGTGCGACCAGTTCGCCGTGCAGGACCTCCGCGGCTTCGGCTGCGCCCACCTGGAAGCGGCCCTCACCGCCGCTGGCGTGCTGATCGACTATGCCCGCGACACCCAGCGCTCACAGCTGCCCCACGTCACCGCCATCGGCGTGGAAAGCCGCGACGACGCCGTGGTGATCGATGCCGCCAGCCGCCGCAATCTGGAGATCGACGTCAACCTGGGCGGTGGCAGCGACAACACCCTGGCCAGCGTGCTCGATACCACCGCCACGGCCATGGGCTCGCGACTGCTCAAGCGCTGGCTCAATCGTCCGCTGCGCGATCGCGACCAGGTAAGCGCCCGCCAGGCCGCCGTAGCCACCCTGCTCGATCGCGACGGTTTCATGCCACTAGAGGAGACCCTCAAGGCGATCGGCGACGTGGAACGCATCCTTGCCCGGGTGGCGCTTTACAGCGCCCGCCCTCGTGATCTGGCCCGGCTTCGCGATGCGCTGGCCGCGCTGCCCGAACTGCAAGCCGAGCTCGCCGACTACGAGGATGGCACCGCCCTGGACGAGCTCAAGCACCACATTCGCCCCTATCCGACGCTTGCCGACACCCTGAGCCGGGCGCTGGTGGAGAATCCGCCGGTGGTGATCCGCGATGGCGGAGTGATCGCCGAGGGTTTCGACGCCGAGCTCGACGAGCACCGCGGCCTGGCCGAGCACGCCGGCGACTACCTGGTGCAGTTGGAAGCCCGCGAACGTGAGCGCACCGGCCTGCCCGGCCTGAAGGTCGGCTACAACCGGGTCCACGGCTACTACATCGAGATCCCCCGTGCCCAGGCCCGAGAAGCCCCGGTGGACTATATTCGCCGCCAGACGCTGAAGAACGCCGAACGCTTCATCATTCCCGAGCTCAAGGAGTTCGAAGACAAGGCACTGTCGGCCAAGTCCCGCGCCCTGGCCCGCGAGAAGCTGCTCTACGAGAGCCTGCTCGACGACCTCAACGCCGAGCTCGCTCCGCTGCAGGCGACCGGGCGCGCGCTGGCCTCCCTGGATGTGCTGGCGACGCTGGCCGAGCGCGCCCGCGCCCTGGACCTGGTACGACCGACCCTGCCCTCGACCCCGGGCCTCGACATTCGCGGCGGCCGTCATCCGGTGGTCGAACGGGTCAGCGAGGCACCCTTCGTGCCCAACGACCTGATCATGGACGACGAGCGTCGCATGCTGGTGATCACCGGCCCCAACATGGGCGGCAAGTCCACCTACATGCGCCAGGCGGCCCTGATCACCCTGCTCGCCCACACCGGCAGTTTCGTGCCCGCCGACAGCGCGAGCATCGGTCCGGTGGACCGCATCTTCACCCGCATCGGCTCCTCCGACGACCTGGCCGGTGGGCGCTCCACCTTCATGGTCGAGATGACCGAGACCGCCAACATCCTGCACAACGCCACCGACCACAGCCTGGTGCTGATGGACGAGATCGGCCGCGGCACCAGCACCTTCGACGGCCTGTCGCTGGCCTGGGCCAGCGCCGAGCACCTGACGCGAACACGCGCCTTCACGCTGTTCGCCACCCACTACTTCGAGATGACCGCGCTCGCCGAGCAGGCCGCCGGCGTGGCCAACGTGCATCTCACCGCCGCCGAGCATCGCGATGGGATCGTCTTCATGCACCGAGTGGAGGATGGACCGGCCAGCCAGAGCTACGGGCTGCAGGTCGCCCAGCTCGCCGGCGTACCTCAAGGCGTGATCGCGAGGGCCCGGGAGAAGCTCGCGACGCTGGAACAGCAGGAGATCGACCAGGGCCAGCGTGCCGCACCCGCGCCACTCGACGGCACCACCACGCCGCAGCAGGCCGACCTGTTCGCCAGCGCACCGCACCCGGTCGTGGAAAGCCTGTCGGGACTGTCGCTGGACGAGCTGACGCCACGCCAGGCACTGGAGTGGCTGTACCAATGGCAGCAGAACCTATGATCAAGTCCTTACGAGAGTCCGCGAAGCCGGGCCACCCCTTGCGCGAGACGTCGCGACGGGCACCGAGCATACACGTGGAGAAGCGCTTGCACGGGCGACGGCGCCCCGAGCCTAGCTGCGATTGGCCTCATGGCTTGCGGGACACGGGACGGGCCGACTAGAATGGTTCGATCAAGTTCTACTTATTATAAAAGCTAAAGTTTTTATAACCCAATTCAACATTCAAGACCGATCGGCCGCGGCACACCCCGGCCCGAGGAAGGGAGACTGGCATGACATTCGTCGTCACCGAAAACTGCATCAAGTGCAAGTACACCGACTGTGTCGAGGTCTGCCCGGTGGACTGCTTCTATGAAGGCCCCAACTTCCTGGTCATCCACCCCGACGAGTGCATCGATTGCGCGCTTTGCGAGCCGGAGTGCCCGGCCGAGGCGATCTATTCCGAGGACGAGTTGCCCGAGGGCCAGGAACAGTTCATCGACATCAACGCCGAGCTGTCGGAGGTGTGGCCGAACATCACCGAGAAGAAGGATCCGCCGGCTGACGCCGAGGACTGGGACGGCAAGTCCGGCAAGCTGGAGCAACTCGAGCGCTGAGCCCCGCCGCCACACCCGGACACCATGCCTCGCCTGAGCACTATCCTTCGCCTAAAAACAACAATGCCGAATGTCTCACGACATTCGGCATTGTTATTTCACGCTACGATGAAGGAGAACACCGAGGCAAAGAAGGCGGCCCTCAGGCCGCCCGCTCCTAGCCGTCCTTGAGCGGCTCCCTCCGCTCGACCTCCCTGAGCTTTCCCTGCCCGGAAACGGCATCCTGCCGTACCGGGCTCGCTCGAGACTGCATCCCGTGGCTTCCTGCCGGGAGAGCTCCTCTCTCCCTTGTCCCGCTACCCATTCTGGCAGCCTTCCATAACTTCTCAACCGCCCCCTAAGCCACTTGCGACGTCTTCAATGTCTCACGGATTCAAAAAAATTCTTTAATTTCATATGGATAAAAAAATACCGACGCCAGAATGGCGTCGGTATCGGCCTCAAATAGTCAGGGATCTCGTCGCCCCCTTGTAGGCGATTTCCTACGATGAATCATCGTTTCCGGCGAGATTACTGACCCTTGATGGCGGACCGCCCCGGGTAGTCCACACGATCACCGAGCTCCTGCTCGATCACCAGCAGGCGGTTGTACTTGGCCACCCGGTCGCTGCGGCACAGCGAGCCGGTCTTGATCTGTCCGGCGGCGGTGCCCACGGCCAGGTCGGCGATGGTGGTGTCCTCGGTCTCGCCGCTGCGGTGGGAGATCACCGCGGTGAAACCGGCGTCCTGGGCCATGCGAATGGCGTCCAGGGTTTCGGACAGCGAGCCGATCTGGTTGAACTTGATCAGGATGGAGTTGCCGATCTGCTCGTCGATGCCACGCTTGAGGATGCGAGTATTGGTGACGAAGAGGTCGTCGCCGACCAGCTGCACCTTGTCGCCGATCTTGTCGGTCAGCGCCTTCCAGCCGTCCCAGTCGGACTCGTCCATACCGTCCTCGATGGAGACGATCGGGTACTGGTCGCAGAGATCGGCCAGATAGTCGGCGAAGCCAGCGGCGTCGTACTGCTTGCCCTCGCCGGAAAGATCGTATACGCCGTCCTTGTAGAACTCGGAGGAGGCGCAGTCCAGGGCCAGGGTGATGTCGCGACCCAGCTCGTAGCCGGCGTCAGACACCGCCTGCTTGATCACCGCCAGCGCCTCGGCGTTGGAGGCCAGGTTGGGCGCGAAGCCGCCCTCGTCGCCCACGGAGGTGGACAGGCCGCGGCCGGCCAGCACTTTCTTCAAGGCGTGGAAGATCTCGGCGCCCATGCGCAGCGCCTCACGGAAGTTGGGCGCGCCCACCGGCTGGATCATGAACTCCTGGATGTCGACGTTGTTGTCGGCATGCTCACCACCGTTGAGGATGTTCATCATCGGCACCGGCATGCGGAACTGGCTCGGCTGGCCGTAGAGCTCGGCGATATGCGCGTAGAGCGGCATGCCCTTGGCATTGGCGGCGGCCTTGGCGGCGGCCAGCGACACGGCAAGAATGGCGTTGGCGCCAAGCTTGGCCTTGTTGTCGGTACCGTCGAGCTCGAGCATGACCTCATCCAGGGCACGCTGGTCGCGAGCATCAAGGCCGACCAGGCGCTCACGGATGGCGCCGTTGATGGCCTCCACGGCTTTCAGCACGCCCTTGCCCAGATAGCGAGCCTTGTCGCCGTCACGCAGCTCGAGGGCCTCGCGTGAACCGGTGGAGGCACCGCTCGGGGCGCAGGCCGTCCCCACGGCACCGCTCTCCAGGCGCACTTCCGCCTGAACAGTAGGGTTACCGCGGGAATCGAGCACCTCGAGGGCGCGAATATCGACAATCTTGGTCATCTGAGTCGTCCTTTCAGTCAGTCAGCGTTGATTGAGTCAATAGGGAAACCGCATTTCTCTCTCGACTTGCAGGAGCTGTCCGGGTAAGCGGCCTTATTCTATTGTCAGTGCTGGCAGGCCCTTCACCAGATCATCCAGGGCCTTGAGCTGGGCCAGGAAAGGCTCGAGCCTATCGAGCGGCAGGGCACAGGGGCCATCGCACTTGGCGTTGTCCGGGTCCGGATGGGACTCCAGGAACACTCCGGCGAGCCCCACGGCCACGCCGGCGCGGGCCAGCTCGGCCACCTGGGCGCGACGCCCGTCGGCGCTGTCCGAGCGTCCACCGGGGCGCTGCAGGGCGTGGGTGACGTCGAACAGCAGCGGGTAGCCGGTCTCTTTCATCTCGCCGAAGCCGAGCATGTCGACCACCAGGTTGTTATAGCCGAAGCTGGTGCCGCGCTCGCAGAGGATCAGCCGGTCGTTGCCGGCCTCTTCGCACTTGCGCAGGATGTGGCGCATCTCGTGGGGCGCCAGGAACTGCGGCTTCTTGATGTTGATCACCGCGCCGGTCTCGGCCATGGCCACCACCAGATCGGTCTGACGAGCCAGGAAGGCCGGCAGCTGGATGACATCGGCCACCTCGGCGGCGGGCGACGCCTGCCAGGGCTCGTGAACGTCGGTGATCACCGGCACGCCGAAACGCTCCTTCACCTCGGCGAGGATCGCCAGGCCGCGATCGAGACCGGGGCCGCGGAAGGAATGGATCGAGCTGCGGTTGGCCTTATCGAAGCTGGCCTTGAACACGTAAGGCATGCCGAGTCGGCCGGTGACCTCGACATAGGCCTCGGCCACCTCGAGGGCCAGCTCACGGGATTCCAGCACGTTCATGCCGCCGAACAGCGTCAGCGGCCGGTCATTGCCGACCCGGAGGCCGGCGACATCGATCAGGCGTTCCGAGACGGACATGAGGCTCACTCCTGCGGGGCGCTCTGGGCACGCGTGCGGGCGGCCTTGTGTTCCAGCGCCGCGTTGACGAAGCCGGTGAACAGCGGGTGGCCATCACGCGGCGTTGAGGTGAACTCGGGGTGGAACTGGCAGGCCACGAACCAGGGATGATCGGGCAGCTCGACCATCTCCACCAGGGAGTTGTCGACGCTTCTGCCTGACACCACCAGGCCAGCCTTCTCCAGGTCGGCAACGAACTGGTCGTTGACCTCGTAGCGGTGGCGATGGCGCTCGACGATCTCCTCATTGCCATAGGCCTCGCGCGCCCTGGAGCCATCCGCCAGGCGGCAGACCTGGCCGCCCAGGCGCATGGTGCCGCCCAGGTCGGACGCCTCGTCGCGCAGCTCGATCTTGCCCTCGGGGCTCAGCCATTCGGTGATCAGGCCCACCACCGGATGCTGGGTGTCGTGGGTGAACTCGGTAGAGTTGGCGTCGTCCCAGCCGGCTTTGTTCCGGGCGAACTCGATCACCGCCACCTGCATGCCGAGGCAGATGCCGAGATACGGAATGCCGTTTTCGCGGGCGAAGCGGGCGGTGGCGATCTTGCCTTCCACGCCGCGCTCGCCGAAGCCGCCGGGCACCAGGATGGCATCCTTGCCGGCCAGGCGTTCCGGGCCGTGACGCTCGATGTCCTCGGAGTCGATGTAGTCGATATTGACCTTGATCCGCGTCTGGATGCCGGCGTGAATCAGCGCCTCGTTGAGCGACTTGTAGGCGTCGAGCAGCTCCATGTACTTGCCGACCATGGCGATGTTGATCGACTTGAGCGGATTGAGCTTGGCGTCGAGCACGCGGATCCACTCGGCCAGGTCGGCCTCGCTGGCCTCCAGGCGCAGCTTGTCGCAGACGAACTCGTCGAGGCCGTGCTCGTGCAGCATCAGCGGAATACGATAGATGGTGTCGGCGTCCTGCAGCGGGATCACCGCACGCTCTTCGACGTTGGTGAACAGCGCGATCTTGCGCCGCTCGCTCTCCTCCAGCTCGACCTCGCTGCGGCAGATCAGGATATCGGGCTGGATGCCGATGGAGCGCAGCTCCTTGACGCTGTGCTGGGTCGGCTTGGTCTTGGTCTCACCGGCGGTCTTGATGTAGGGCACCAGGGTCAGATGCATGAAGATCGCACGGCTTGCGCCCAGCTCACTTCTGATCTGGCGGATCGATTCGAGGAACGGCAGCGACTCGATGTCACCCACGGTGCCGCCGATCTCGACCAGCGCCACATCGGCGTCCTTGCCACCCTCATACACCCGACGCTTGATCTCGTCGGTGATGTGAGGAATCACCTGCACGGTGCCACCCAGGTAGTCGCCGCGGCGCTCCTTGCGCAGCACGTGTTCGTAGACACGACCGGTGGTGAAATTGTTGGCCTGGCTCATCTTCGTGCGGATGAAACGCTCGTAGTGGCCGAGATCCAGGTCGGTCTCGGCCCCATCCTCGGTGACGAACACCTCGCCGTGCTGGAAGGGACTCATGGTGCCCGGATCCACGTTGATGTAGGGATCGAGCTTGAGCATGGTGACCTTGAGGCCCCGTGCCTCGAGAATCGCCGCCAGCGAGGCCGACGCGATGCCCTTGCCGAGAGAGGACACAACGCCGCCGGTCACGAAGATATATCGTGTCATGGAGAACCTGTCGAAACGTGATCGGTAGGCCCGGCAGGAAGCCGCGCCAGGATGGGACGACAGCGTAGCAGAATACGACCAATGGCTCAATTTGAGCGACAAGCGCCGCTGCGGGCTGCGGGCTGCGGGCTGCGGGCTGCGGGCTGCGGGCTGCGGGCTGCGGGCTGCGGGCTGCGGGCTGCGGGCTGCGGGCTGCGGGCTGCGGGCTGCGGGCTGCGGGCTGCGGGCTGCGGG
>NZ_JBIEKH010000116.1:0-612 GCF_043496985.1 Halomonas sp. B23F22_20 | reverse complement strand
CACCGAGGCGATGGGGGGGACGGTCTTGCAGTGCACGGCCTGCGACCACACTCAGCCGCATTACTTCGGCTGCCGCGATCGCCACTGCCCGCAGTGCCAGGGTCGCGCCATGCACCAGTGGGCCGAGCGTCAGCAGGCGAACATCCTGCCAGTGCGCTACTACCATGTCGTGTTCACCCTGCCGCACAGCCTCAACGGCTGGGTCCAGCTGCACCCCGAGGTGATCTACCGGCGGCTGTTCCAGAGCGCCTGGCAGACGCTGCGCACCTTCGGTCGCGATCCCAAGCGTCTCGGCGGCGAGATGGGCATGAGTGCGGTGCTCCATACCTGGGGCCAGAACCTGAGCCAGCATGTGCACCTGCACTGCCTGGTCCCCGGCGGCGCGCTGGGCGACGATGGCGCCTGGCGCGAAGCGCGCAGCCACTACCTCTTCCCGGTCCGGGCCCTGTCGCACTACTTTCGTGGACACCTGGTCAGTGCCCTGCGCCAGGCCGCCACTGCCGGCGAACTCCACCGGGTCACCCGGCCCGGTGACGTCGATGACCAGCTCAACACGCTGATGGCCACCGAGTGGGTGGTCTACAGCAAGGACTGTCTCGAACACACCGACAC
>NZ_JBIEKH010000115.1:0-614 GCF_043496985.1 Halomonas sp. B23F22_20 | reverse complement strand
CCATACATGTCGGTCGCAGTCCCGACTTGATGGATATGCTGTTTGCTGGCGAGCTCGACCTGACAATCTCGACGCGAGCAGTGCCCGGTCGCCCGCACCTAGTGCTGCGAAGCTCCCCGGTCGTGTGGATCGCTGCCAGCGATTATCAATTCGAGCCGTCTGAGCCATTATCACTGGTGTTGGCTGATGAACCCAGCATCTTTCGGCGCATTGCCCTGGAAGCGCTAGATCCATCAAAGCGGGAATACACAGAGAGTTATGTCGCACCCAACCTTGCGGGGATCAAGGCGGCTGTTCGCGCCGGTCTGGGCATCACGGCTCGTAGTATCGAGCTCGTCACCCCCGAGTTCCGGGTGCTCGGGGAACGTCAGGGGTTGCCGTCGCTGCCTGACATCAATTTCTATCTTTACCTGCGCGACGACAACCCCAGCGAAGCTGCCAGCAAACTCTATCAGTTACTCGCCAGCCAGGTCGGCGGCGCCTCCCCATCTACCGATGGAAGCTAGCCTCAAGCCGGTTCACGATGGCGTAGAACGTATCGTTTACCAAGCGGCCAGAGCAAGAACCCTATGGTGAACAGAAGCATCGCTGCACTCAAAGGCTGCGTGAAAAAA
>NZ_JBIEKH010000114.1:0-615 GCF_043496985.1 Halomonas sp. B23F22_20 | reverse complement strand
TGGGCGTCCTCCCAGCCTGCTTCCCAGCCCTCATGCTCGACACTGGGATCGGGGTACCGGTTATCGGACAGCGCCATGCCTCTCTCGAAATCCGAGAACCCTTCGCTGTAGGCGTCTTCAAACGCTTGTGGGAAACCGGAAACACTCATACCGCTTCAGCCGTTGCTTCCGGGTCAGGCAGATCCAAGTACGGACGCAGCAGCTCGCGCACCTCCTTGGCCTTATAGAACTGCCGAGCGCGAAACCTCACCAGCGTCACGCCCGCATCCTGGAGGGCCTGGTTGACGAACTCGTCGCGTTGCCGGCGTGAACGCCGCGCATGAGAGGAGTCATCAAGCTCGATGGCCAGATAGATGTGCCCCCCATGGGGGGCACTCACGATCACATCGAGGTGCTTGGAGCTGATCTTCCGAAAAGCTCGCCACCACTGCTTGTCGTTCTTGCCGCGGCGCTTGAAACGGACGCCGATCACATCGGCCATCCGAACCTTGTAGGACAGCCGATAACGATCCCCCACCACGCGCTCGAGGGTTTTGGCAAAGGTCTGCTCCGCGTCCGTATTCAGCGTCTCGTGGCGGACATACGGCAGACGCCGAGCCCGCTTGAGGCCTGCGA
>NZ_JBIEKH010000113.1:0-579 GCF_043496985.1 Halomonas sp. B23F22_20 | reverse complement strand
CCTGCTCTTTGCCCATCGTCTGTGATAGAAGAATAAAAAAATTATGGGCGCCGGTATGATCAGCGTCGCAGGCATACCAGATTTCATCCGCCGCGCTGAGCGCCTCCCTCGGCGCTATTGTTGCTTGGCAAAGCTCGCCACCAACAATCTCCATAACAATATAATTGTATGGTGCTAGAATCTTGCGCGGCTTCCATTCAGGATCGGAAAGGTGGGGGAAGTCGCTATGTTTTATCCCGCGAGGGTAGCGGAACTCGTACAACCCCCCGATATGTCGGGTGAGCACAACAAACACCCTGGCCTCGGGCCAGCGACGGTGGATGTGTGGAGAAAGAAGTTTAGCTTGGTCGCGTTTTTCAGCGACGAATGCGATAGTTGCGGCAGTCATGATCCGTACTCCAAACTCGTTGGAAGGTGGTGTTTGCACGGCTTGGCCGTGGTCTGCAAGCAGCTTGTCATTGTCCGCGTTAAAAGGCAAGGACCTGGATAGAGGTCGGCTATCTCTGTTGCAGTTCAAAGAAAACTAGCTTTACGCTGATCTCCAGCCCCCTTAGTGCTATACCAGAGAGATTCCATCTC
>NZ_JBIEKH010000112.1:0-617 GCF_043496985.1 Halomonas sp. B23F22_20 | reverse complement strand
GTCACCAGCCGCGTCTACGGCTTCGTCACCGAATACTCGCTGGTGGCGGTGCCGATGTTCGTGCTGATGGCCTCGTTGCTCGACCGATCGGGGATCGCCAAGGACCTGTTCAACGCCATGCGCGTGTTTGCCGGCCGCCTGCCCGGTGGCGTGGCGGTGCAGACCATCGTGGTGGCCTTCTTCCTGGCCGCGCTGTCCGGGATCATCGGCGGCGAGATCGTGCTGCTGGGCATCCTGGCGCTGCCGCAGATGCTGCGCCTGGGCTACGACAAGCATCTGTCGATCGGCGTGGTCTGCGCCGGCGGGGCGCTGGGCACCATGATGCCGCCGTCGATCGTGCTGATCATCTACGGCCTGATCGCCTCGGAGTCGATCGCCGACCTGTTCACCGCGGCCATCACCCCGGCGGTGATCCTGATGCTGTCCTACATCGGCTACGTGCTGGTGCGCTGTCTGCGCAACCCCGCCATGGGCCCGCCGATGAGCGACGCCGACCGCGAGGAGGGCTTCGCCAACCGCTGGCAGGCGCTGCGCGCCATCATCGTGCCGGGGCTGATCGCGGCGCTGGTGCTGGGCTCGATCTACGGCGGCGTGGCCTCGGTGACCGAGGCGGCGGC